>JABFSD010000780.1 GCA_013140935.1 Acidobacteriota bacterium | reverse complement strand
GGCTACGCATGGCGATGGTCTCCGATGTAGCACAGACTTCAGTCTGTGGCTCGTTGAACGGGCTTTAGCCGGTTCAATCCTGAAATCAAGGGCGGACTAAAGTCCACCCTACGTTACGCAGGCTGAAGCCTACGCTACTTCGTTTTCGTCATTCCGCTGAAATCGAGATCAAGTTTCGGAATGCCGAAACGGCCTGACAACTGGCTGATCTTTTCAGGATCGAGCGGGCCTACGACATTGACGATCATGAGTTTTTTCGCGTTGTGAATGAGAACGCCGATACCTTTGATGAGGTCGGTGTCGTTCATCAAAAAGACTTCTACGTTATCGCCGCCCTGCTTGCTGCGGACGCCTACGATGCGCGACCAGCCCGGCGTCGTCAGTTGCGCACGCAGCCGTTGCACATCGTCAGCGGAAAATTCATTGTCCTGATCGAACTCTACGCCTTTGACGTAAACGCCATGCACCATGCTCATGATTTCCCTGATGGCGGCTTCGTCCTGTTTGTCGGTCTTGAGGAATTTGGCGGCGAGACGAATGAGCGATTGATCTACGTTGACGTCAATGGTCTCGACGGCTTTGGGGAAAAGGCGTTCGAGATGATCCATCTGAATGCGCGCGGGGTCTTGTGCGAAGACCGGCGCGGCGATGAGCAATGTGAGCCACATGAGTAAGATGAGTTTGAGTTTCATTGTGCTTCTCCTTGTTTGATTCGGTTGTATTCAATACGTCTGATGTCGAAGTTCGTTTAACCGCAGAGCGACGCGGAGTCTTTCGCAGAGTTACGCAGAGAGTTTTTCTCAGCGCATTTCTGCATTGCGTTCGCTGCTTTCGCGGACTTTGCGTTGCGCTACGTTGAGTTTGGCGCTGGCGATTTGCAGCGCGAGGATAACTTGCTCTTTGGCGCGTTCGCCTTCCGCTTGTTCCAGCGCGAAGCGTTCGGCTTCGATGCGCTGGTGTTCGCGGTAACGATAAGTGGCGAACATCATCAGCAAGCAAGCTAACGCGCCCGCCGCTGCCCACTGTAAAGATGGCATCTGCCACAAGGCAGTGAATCGCTGCCACCGATTGCTAAGTTCGCTGCGCGCTGCAACGTGAGTTGCCGCCGATTCTGCGGCAATACGCGCCATCACGCGATCAGCGAAATCGTGCGACGGTTCGTGCCGCCGCAACGCTTTTTCCAGTTCTCTTTCCAAATCGTGATTCATATCGGCATTGTTGTGTGGCACGGGCTGGCAGCCCGTGCCACGTTCATAAATTCCGCGCAACTTTTTCGCGCAACACCGCCAGCGAACGCCGCAAGTGGCTCTTGACCGTATTGAGCGGCATATCCAGCACCTGTGCGATCTCGATCGGTTCGAGGTCTTCCTGATAGCGCAACGTCACCACCAAACGCGGCATAGCCGGTAACGAAGCTACATACCGTCGCAGCGTTCGTTGCAACAACACATCGGCAGCACCGTGCGGAATCGAAGGTTCGGCGATGTCTTCAATATCCACTGCCGTCATCCGATTGCGCCGCACGTAATCAATGCACCGATGCGAAGTCACGCGCCGCAACCAGTTTTTCAAGTGATCGGGCGATTCGAGCGCCGCGAGATTTTGATAAAGATGCAAGAAGACTTCCTGCGCCAACTCTTCGGCGACGGCACGGTTGCGCAAGCTGTGATGCGCCAAACTGAACACCATTGCCTGATGCAGTTTGACCAACTCAGCGAACGCGGCCTGTTCGCCGCGTTGCGCCCGCTTGAGCAATTTATGCCCAACCGTGTCTATCGTAGAAACCGGCGTAGAAACCGGATAATCCGCCTGTAGCATCTTTCGTTTCGCGTGTCGTTGCGTCCTATGTCTGCTTTCAACAATTGCCAGTACGCCGGGTCAGTGACGGGAGAACGCAAAAAGATGCAAAAAAGTTTTGCAGCCAAAGACAGAAGGTTGGAAAGCAGCTTCGGTTTGACGCTCTGAGAAACGCTGTGCTAGCTTGCCGATGGTTTCAACAACAGCTTTTCTCTCATCGTTTTAAGGACAAATTTTGGCTGACGAATCGCTCAAAAAAACTGCGCTCAACACCACACATCGCCAAGCCGGAGGCAAGATGGTTCCCTTCGGCGGCTGGGATATGCCCGTCACTTATAGCGGCACGATTGACGAACACCTGACTGTGCGTACCGCCGTCGGCCTCTTCGACGTGAGCCACATGGGCGAAGCTGAGATTCGCGGCGCGCAAGCCTTGCAAGCGGTTCAGCACCTCAGTTCCAACGACGCGAGCAAGCTGCAAATCGGACAAGCGCATTACAGCGGCTTGCTCACGCCGCAAGGCACCTTCGTAGACGACCTGCTCGTTCACAAATTCAGCGACGAACATTTTTTCCTGTGCATCAATTGCAGCAACACCGACAAAGACGTGGCGTGGATGGTTGAGAACACGCGGCAGTTCGATGTCGAAGTCACGAACACCAGCCCGAACTATACGCAGCTTGCCATTCAAGGCCCGCAAGCGTTGGCGACGTTGCAACGGCTGACTGACACAGACCTCAGCGCGCTCAAATACTATTGGTTCGCGCACGGCAAAATTGACGGCGTGCCTGTGATGATTGCGCGCACGGGTTACACGGGCGAAGACGGCTTTGAGATTTACTTTGATCCGAACGAATCAGAACGTATCTGGAAAAAAATTATCGAAGCAGGCGCGGCGCACGGCATCAAGCCTTGCGGACTGGCGGCGCGGAATACGTTGCGGCTCGAAGCCAGGATGGCGCTCTATGGCAACGACATTGACGATGCGACGACGCCGTATGAAGCCGACCTTGCGTGGATTGTGAAACTCGCTAAAGGCGATTTCAGTAACTTCATTGGGCGCGATGCGTTGGCTAAACAGAAAGAAGCAGGCGTCACGCGCAAGCTCGTAGGCTTTGAAATGCTCGAACCCGGCATCGGACGCGATCATTACCCCGTGTGGATGGGCGACCAACAAGTCGGCCACGTTACGTCGGGCAGCCCCGCGCCGCATTTGAAAAAGAACATCGGACTGGTTTATTTACCCATTGCAAACAGCGCGATCGGTCAAAACTTTGACGTAGAAATTCGCGGCAAGCGCGTCGCGGCACAAGTCGTAGAGACGCCGTTTTATAAACGCAGCAAGTGAGTAGCAATGTACTCAACGCCAACGTCAACGGTGCTGACTTCTTTCGGATTGGATGAGCCACCATCATTCAACGGCGAGATTGTTTATCCTGACAGCGATGGCGAACCGAGAGCCGACAATGCGCTGCAACTTGATTGGATGATTGAACTCCACACTCATCTAAGTCGCCTGTTGCGAGACGATTTCGTGGCAGCGAACCTCTTTTGGTATCCGGTTAAAGGTCGTCCCGATATTCGTACCGCTCCTGACATTCTGGTTGCGCTTGGGCGTCCCAAAGGTCATCGGTTTTCCTACAAGCAATGGGAAGAAGGCGGCATCGCACCGCAAGTCGTCTTTGAAATTTGGTCTTCGGTAAACCCACCGAATCATCGCCGCGACAAGTTAGTGTGGTATGAGCAATACGGAGTGGAAGAGTTATACGCCTTTGATTCTGAAACCGGCGAGGCAGAAGGCTGGCAGCGCGACGCTGACAAGTTGGAACGCATAGCCGATATGCGCGATTGGGTTAGCCCGCGCTTGCCAATACGACCTGTCGTCGAGAACGGCGAACTGACACTTTATGATCGCAAAGGCAATCGCTGCCTCACCGTCGCTGAGGCATTTGCCAAAGCGGATGAGCTTCGCGCTGAAGCCAGAAGGCTGGCGGCGGAGAATACTCTTGAAAGCATCGTCGTAGAAAAAGAACGCGCTTTCGCCAAGTTACGCGAGTTAGGCATTGACCCGAACTCGCTTTGATAAACTGAATTCAAACTAACAACCAAAAAGAGGAATTAACCCATGGCGGATTTTCCAGACAATCTGCAATACACCAAAGACCACGAATGGATTCGCGTGAGCGGCGACGAAGGCGTCATCGGCATCACCGATTTCGCACAGGAAGCGCTCGGCGATGTCGTTTACGTCGAACTGCCGCGCGTCGGCGATAAGTTCGAGCAAAGCGACCCGTTCGGTTCGGTCGAATCAGTCAAATCGGTGAGCGAACTTTTCATTCCGGTTTCGTGCGAGATTCTCGAACTCAACGAATCCCTCGCC
>JABFSD010000861.1 GCA_013140935.1 Acidobacteriota bacterium | reverse complement strand
GTCAGACGCGCTGATTCAAGGCCGCTTGCCGCGCGCCAGCCACGTCGAGGTTTTTTTAGGTGCCAGCGGGTTAGACTTTCGCACGTTGGGCGGCGAGACCTTGCCGACGGAACTGGTAGTGGAACCGTTGGTGGAACTGTCAGCCGAAGACCGCGAAATGCAGGAGATGCTGAAATTCATGAGTGAGGCCGGGAGCGAGGCCGAAGCCTTGCTGGTTTCCTGAGCGTAACCTCTCCCCCCGAATGTTTTCGCCGCGTGAAAAAGTTCGTGGCTGGACATTCTCAAGTTGGCTGCTAGAATCCGCAGCTTGTTCGTCGCCGTACAGGGTTGCGGGCGACGGTCATACAATCGTTTTTACCGTTATAAGTTCAGGTTTTCACGTGTCGCACGGTGAGTTGCGTTCAGGGTGCGAAATGTGGGGTTGCGCCACGTGAGGCGACGTTTTTATTAAATTGTCTTTGCAATCTTCACCCTGCGATCCGTTCATGCGTTGCGGCGCTGAAGCGGCCAACTCGGTCAGCGCCAATCTTAAAATTTTTGGTTGCGCATGAACGGGAAAAGCAGTGCGAATTAGAAAGCCTGAAAAACAACAGGCAGCAACGCAGCAAACCCCAAGCGCGTGATCGTAGAAGAAATGACATACATTGTGGGAGAAGCATTCATGACTGAGCGCTTTAAGTGGCTGACAAGCGCCTTACTGATTTTTTGTGCCTTAATAATGGGCACACCTGCTTGCGCGCAAACCGCGGCGGCGCAGGACGTATTGGTCGAGGACGTGGAAATTCGCGGCAATCGCCGCATTCCCAAAGAATCCATTCTCTATTACGTGCAAAGCAAGCCGGGCGACCGTTATAGTCAGGCGCTGGCGCAGCGCGATCTCGAAGCCGTTGTGCAACTGGGTTTTTTCGATCCGATTGCGACCAAATTCTTTCTGGACGATGGCCCGCGTGGCGGCAAGGTCATCATCTTTCAAGTGAAGGAATATCCGATTATCCGTGACCTGCAATACCGCAACATGAAATCGGCGACCGAAAGCGAAGTGCTGACACGCTTCAAAGAACGCCGCACGCAAGTCAGCAAGGAATCGCAACTCGATCCGGCCAAAGTGAATTCGGCGCGTTTGGTGTTGCGTGAATTGCTGGCGGAGAAAGGCCATCCCGATGCAGCGGTGAGCATTGAGGTCGAAGACATTTCAGCGACGACCGTCGCCTTGATTTTCAACGTCGAAGAAGGCCCGCGCGTGCGGGTGAAAGACATTGTGTTCACAGGCGACAAGGCTGATTTTTCGCAACGCCGTTTGCGCGGCGCGATGAAATTGGTGAAAGAGTCCGGCTTGATTGCGACCTTTACGTCGAAAGACATTTATTTCAAAGAAAAGCTGCAAGACGATCTGGAGCGCGTGCGGTTCTTTCTGGGCAACAAAGGCTATTTGCAAGCCCGCTATGGCGAACCGGTGATCGAACCGGCAGGGACGGTGACGAGCGGCATTCCGCTGTTGCCGATTCCGGGATTGCAAAAGAAAGGGCCGGGCTTGCGCGTTTCGATTCCGCTTGAGGTCGGACGCCGGTATAAGGTTTCCAAAGTCGAAGAGAAAGGCGTGACGCTGTTTCAACCGGGCGTAATTTCGGCAGTGTCTGGAATGCGTCAAGGCGAATATGCCAACACTAAAAACGTACAAGAGAACGTTTATAAAGGCATCAAAGACCTTTACGGTACGCAGGGGTATATTCAGGCCGAAGTCAATTTCGTGCCCAAGTTCACTGATAAGACCGACACGGAAGGCGAAGTCGAAGTCACGCTCGAAGTGGATGAAGGCCGCCAGTTTTCGTTGCGGCGGCTGGAATTCATCGGCAACACGAATACGCGCGACGTGGTGCTGCGCCGCGAAGTCGTGCTGAACGAAGGCGACCCTTACAACAAACGTTATTGGGACATTTCGATTTTGAAGCTCAACCAGTTGGGCCTCTTCGACGAGATCAAAGAGAAAGACGCCATCACGCGCACCAACGACCGCGATCAAACCGTGGACATTGATGTGCAGGTGAAAGAGAAGGGCAAGCAACAGATTTCGGTCAACGGCGGCGTATCGGGTTTTCAGGGCAGCTTCTTCGGGTTGGATTATTCGACGAATAACCTGTTGGGTTATGGCGAATCGCTGGGCATCTCGCTGTCGGGCGGCAACCGTTCGTTGAGCGCGAGCTTCAGTTTTTCCGAGCCTTATCTGTTCGGCAAACCGATCAGCGCGGGCTTTCAGTTGTTCGCTCAGAAATATCAGTTCATCGGTTCGGGCTTCAATTTCAACAACGCGAGTCAGGTTTTACAATCGAGTTTCTTCGGGCTGTCGAGTTTCAACACCGACACGCTGTTTACCCAACAGACGGTGGGCGGCACGATCAGTCTTTCGTCGCCGGGTTATGTGTTTGCCAACGCGCTGTTCGGGCGCAGCCGCTTCCGCAACTTCGCCAATCAGGCGCGCTTCGGATTGTCTTATTCGTTGACGGCGACCGCGACGCAAGACCCGGCGGTCAACCGCGACGCCGACCCGAACAACAATATTCCCGTCACCTTTGAACAGCCGCGTATTTTGACGAGCCGCGTTACGCCCTCGTTGTTTTACAACACGACGAATGCGCAACTCGATGCCACCCGTGGGCAGAGCATTATGTTGAGCCTGTCGTTGTCAGGTGGCCCGTTGGGCGGCGACGTGAATACTTTTGCGCCGTCGTTTGAATACAAACGCTTCGATCCGATCTTCCGCAAACGCACTGACAAGCCGCACGTGCTGGCGATGCGTTTTCGCGCCGACACGGTTCGTACCTTCGGCAAGATTTTCGAGACGCCTTCGCTTTCGTTCATCGGCGGCGTACCGATCTTTGAACGGTTTTATCTGGGCGGCGAATACGACATACGCGGTTACAACATCCGTTCGATCTCGCCTGTCGTGGCAAGCGACAGCTTCCTTTCGACGCGCAACGTGAAAGCAACCGTCGAAGACCCCGCAGATGCGACCAAACGGATTGACGCGCCCACCGGCACGGTGGATGCGACGGTGTTGCGCAATTTCACCTTCCAAGCGCCTGAGCGAACCTGCACCCAAACGCTCAATCAAGCCAGTGATTGCAATGTCGTGAACGCGCAAACGTTCTTCACGCCGATTGGCGGCGATACGCAGTTCATTTATAACCTCGAATATCGCGTACCGATCTTGAGCATATTGTCGGTCGCGGCCTTCGCCGACGTCGGTTCGGTGTTCAATTCGCGCAAGTATAACGATCAGGTTACGTCGTCGAATTATCTGGCGCAGGATGTGATTCCGGGCGGCGTGTTGCTGAATCCGTCAGGCCGTGTCGCGACGCAGGAAGAGTTGTCGAGCGCGCCGAAAGACGACTTGGGCAATGCCATCGGCTATCGCCGCGTCTTTCTCGAAGGCGAATCGCGTAGTTTCAGCATCCTGCGTAATTCGCAGGCGAATCAAAAGTTTTTGTCGGATGTGCGTTCCTCGTTCGGCATGGAAGTGCGCATTCAGATGCCGGTGATCAACGTCCCGTTTCGCTTGATTTTCGCCTATAACCCGCAGGCGAAAACCGATTTGACTGACCCGAAGGTGTTGTTTATCGAACGCCGCACAGCGGTGCGTTTCAGCGTCGGACGTACATTCTAAAGACTTCACTCATTTATCTGGAGAGACATGAAAAAACATTTTCTTTGCGCCCTGTTATTCATCGTGATGGCCCTGATGGCGATGAGCGCGTCGGCGTCGGCGCAAACGCCTGCGGCAACAGACGCCAAAACTAAAATCGGCATCATTGAGATCGCGGCCTTTCGTGTCGAGATTGGCGAACTCAAGGTCAAGTATGAAAAGCTGCAAACCGAATTCGCGCCGTTGCAACGTGAGTTGGAAAACATTGCGGCTTCTATCGAAGCCAAGCAAAAAACTTTGCAGGAAGGCAAAAACCTGACACCGCAGCAAGCCGCCAAATTGCAGGGCGACATTCAAGGGCTGCAAAAAGAAGCGCAACGCAAACAGGAAGACGGCGCGGCGACCGCCGGCAAACGCGAACAGGAAGAGACGGGCACGACCTATGAAAAGATCAGCAAGTTTCTTGAGCAATACTGCACGCAAAAAGGCATCACTCAGGTACTGGAAGCCGGTAAGCTGCGCGAGTCGGGCTTGGTGAT
>JABFSD010000552.1 GCA_013140935.1 Acidobacteriota bacterium | reverse complement strand
GCTTTATGTCGGCGGTGTGTTCTCAGAGGCTTACGGCCTGGCAGGTAACACGGTCTCGGTGCCCGGCCTCGCACGCTGGGCTAACAACACCTGGACGACCGTCGGCACTTCCGCCATCAAGGCGATGTCCATCACGTCGGCAGCCAGTTTCGTCGCTGGTGAAACTTCGACGGAAGCTATTATGACTGCGTTCGGCACCGGCCTGGCTTCGGGAACGGATTTCGGCAAGACGGTTCCGCTGCCAACCAATCTGTTGAACTCGCGCGTAGACGTACTCGATAGCCTGGGCACGACGCGCGCGGCGCAACTCTTTTTCGTCTCGCCCGGTCAGGTCAACTTCCTGATACCGGCAGGCACGGCACCGGGCACGGCAACGATCACGCTCACGGCGGGCGACGGTTCGGTGTCGCAAGGCACGGTGAACGTCGTTTCCTATTCGCCTGGACTATTTACCTACAACGCGAACGGTCAAGGCGTAGCCGCCGCTGTCATTGCGCGTTACAAAGTCGGCAGCACGACGCCGCTTTACGAATCGCTGGCGCGTTACGACACGGCGACTTCGCGTTGGGTGACCACGCCGATCAATCTTGGCCCGGTCGGCGAAAGAGTGTTTCTCGTGGCTTACGGTACGGCGTTCCGCGGACGAGCGTCGGTGATTCCGGTCACGGTGACGATGGGCGGAACCGTTTTACCGAACGTCCTTGCTGGCGCGTCTCCCGGTTTTGTCGGACTCGATCAGCTTAACGCCGAAATCCCGCGTTCGCTCATCGGACGCAACAGCGAATTGGATGTCGTGCTGACGGTCGGAACCAAGACGGCCAATACGGTCAAGATTTTCGTGCAGTAAAGCGACCGCTTCATCCGTCAACTCAACGCCAGCCGCGCGATGCAAAATCGTAGCGGCTGGCGTTGTTATTTCTTGCGTAGGTCGCGCAGCATTTTTTCTACGATGGGTGATTGCGGATTGTCTTTGGCTAAGGCGCGCAACTCGCGTTCGGCTGATTCGATCAATCCTAATCGGGCATACAACAGCGCGAGCGGTAAACGCCGGTTGGCATACTGCTGTTGGCCGCGCTTGAGTTCGTCTGATTGCGCTTGGCTTAACAAGCGAAACTTCGCCTCGGCGGCTGCGGGGGCGGGAGCCGTCACTTCCTGACCCGCAGGTAAAGCGGCGCTCACTTGCCAGACCAACACGCGGTCGCGCGGCAAGGCTTGGGGCGGCATCCAACTCGTAGCAGTCCGTTTCGGGCTGACCGCGATTTCGCGGTAATTGCTTTCGGGGTCGCTGACGATAACTGTGTAATGCGTCGCGCCCGCCAACGGCTTCCAGCGAAAGGTCGGTCGCGCTTCGGCGACGATCACACCGAAAGGTTGCGACAAGGTTTGCCGCGAGCGCGCCGCCCACAGCTTGGCGGCATCCTCTGTGTTTCCTGAGCCGTTCATTAAGTTCGTGTCTTTGCTCTGTAATCCGGCCAGCGTGCGCGGCGTTTCGATGGTGCCGGTCGTCAGCGCCGCTTTGAGCGCCGTTTGTTCTGCATCCGACAACGACTCAGCGCCGCGCAGCTTGCCTTGCGCATCGAGCATGAGCGGTTGCCCGCCATCCTGAAGCGCCAAAAGCACAGCCGGCGTAGCCCCGACCATTTCAGCCGCCGCATCGGTAGGCGTGACCGAAGGCGAACTGGTAGCCAATCTGTCGCGCACGATCCTCGTCCGTTGCCAGTGAGTGACGCCCCAAGTTAGTAACCCCAACACAGCCATTGCTACTGCGCTGCGCCAGACGAGCGGCATGGCGAATAGCCCTTCGGATGTTTCTGCGTTACGTCCGGCAAGCGGCGTAGCGAATAGCCCTTCGATGCGCATCAGCTTGCGCCACCCAGAAAGCGGCTGATGCACCTCAGTGCGCAACGCCTCAAATTGTGTTTCGCACGTCGCGCAATCTTCCCAATGGCTTTCGCATAACTCGCGTTCCACGGCGTCGAGCCGGTTATTCAGGTAAGCCCGGCACTGCGCCGGCAAAACGTGCGCAGCCTCTGCGGCGGATTCCGCGAACACGCGCGCGTGCAAGTCTTGCGGCGCAGGCGCATCCACCCAGGCGCGCAACGTTCCCCGGCATCGTTCGCAACCTTCCAGATGCCGGTCAAGCGCGAGCAATTCCGCCGGAGCCAAGGCTCGCGTGCGGTATCGCAAAATCAGTTGTGCGGAAAGATGTTCAGTCACGATCGGTTCGATCTGCTGTGCAACGATACGTTGCGCCTCAAACTATTGGTTATTCTTAGGTGAAGCCATAGTTGCCAACCCTGGGGGTGATGGGTTCCTGGAATAAGACTTGCTGAATATGGGGCGAACCTGCGCCACATATTACCGCCACTTTTCCCGCAGCCCGACATTATTCTTTTGCCGGTCTGAACGCCGCCAGCCGCCGCGCCAGCCGGTCGCCCGCCGCTTTGCGCAAATTGATAACTTTCTGCCGCTCGGTGTCGAGCATACGCGCAATCGTCTGATCGTTGAGCGGCAGGTGTTGCCATAAGAACGCAAACTTTTCATCGTAATTGCGCGACTCGCGCAGCAGTGGACTTAGCTTAGCCGCCAGCGCCGCATCATCCCAAGCCCGCGCAAAGTGTACTTCCGTTAATTGCAACGCCGCGCCGATGCGGCGAATGCTCGCGACGCCGTTGAGCCAGAAGATGTCGAGCGCGCCTTCGCCCGCCGTGAAATTCAACAGATATGCGATGCGTTGCAACGGCGGCAACTGTTCTATCTCGCGCCAAAGCCGCACGAGAAAAGCCGACCATTCCGCTTTTTGTTCGGGCAGCGGGTCTTCGTCTATCCACTGTTCGCTCCACTGGCGCGCGTCGCCGTCATTATCGTCGTTGCTTACCGCAGTTGCTTCACTTAAGCGGCGCAGCGCAAATATGACCGGCGTCAATTGCTCGAAACGCAGCGCGTGTCCCAGCCAGCCGAACAGGGCTGCGAGCAATTCGGCTTGCGCCACGCGCGTAGCGTCGCGTCCCGGCAGGATGGCTTCGTCGCAAGCCAGCGGTTCCGCGCGCAAAGCCGTCAGGCGCGCGCTGCTAACCCAACCATTGGTTGAAGCACGTTGTGTTTGCAAGCCACACAGCCACGCACCGTTGCCGGTTTGCCACAAAGCGAATTGCGCTTCGTTGCGTAAGGTATGCCGCAAAGATTCTTTGAGTTGCTGATAAACCGGACGTTCATTGCGCCAAGAGCGGCGCGTGACATGCGAGGCCACGACGGAAGCATAGCGTTGCAAATCGCCGATGGCGTATTGCTGCGGGGCTTGGCGGCATTGCCGCAACGCGACCAGCGTTTGCCGCAGACTTTCCTGACAATCGTCTTCGGGCGAACGCCCACGCGCCGTGATGCGTTGAGTGAGCGGAGCGACAAGCGCCAGCAACGCTTCCAATTCGTCTTGCGCCGCACTTTCACTGGCCGCCTGAACGAACGGATGCAATAAAGGATCGAGTTGTGCGAAAGCCTTTTGCTCCTGCATCAACAGTGGTGGCCCCTGTCTATTGTTCGAGAAAAACTTGGGATTGTTTGAACCGCTTGCGCCGCAGCTTACCCGTTGGCTGATGGGCTGGCAATGGCGCATGGTTACTGGCGCGCGCCTCAACTTTTTGCACCGTGATGGAGAAACGGTTCGCGTGGCAACCGTGGCGCAACTTCGCCAAAGTTGCGCTGCTGGTGATGGGACGTATTGTTCGCAACGTGCAGCTTATCGGAGGCGCAACCGTGAGTGGCAATCCGTTCCGCCTGCAGGTTCGCACCGCCACCAGCGCAACCTTGGCGAGGTTACGCCACGAGTGCCAAGGCTTCTTTTTCTTTGACACGATGCAAAAAGTTGACGCGCACTCGGCTTATTGCGGCTTGCCCACCAGCACGAAGCCCGCCCAATCGAACGGATGCCGATATTTTCCGCCGCGCAGAAGTTTCAACGCCGCCTGCCGCAAGGCTTCGGCTTTCGTCCATCCGTTGGGGGGGGCTTTCACGGTGCGCAACTGGCGATGAAACTCGACCATCAGTTCCGCCGTACTCGCATCGCTCACCGACCATTGGCTGACCACCGAAGAAGGTACGCCCGCTACGAAGAGCGCCCACGTCAATCCGATCATGCCTTCGCCCGCGCCCACGCGCCCCCGCGCCGTTTCGCACGCGGACAGCACCGCGAGGTCGGCGTGTAAATTCATCTCCATCAACTCCCACGCTTCGAGCAAACCGTCTTCGCGCGCATCGGCGTTTTGCGCGAGCAGGATGTGCGAATAAAGCGGATTGCGGTCGTTCAATACGCCGTGCGCCGCCAGATGCAATACGTCGGCTTTCTCGGCCTCGGCCTTCCACTGCGCTTCGGTCGCCGCCGCTCCCACAAACACCTTGCGCCGTTGTGGGTCATAGAATTGTTGCAGCCGCTCTACCTGTTGGCGCGCTTCGGGCAATGGCTCGAAGCTGCCGCCCATCAACTGCTGCGCGCGCGCCACCGTCGCGCCGCCCAACTGCGGATCGCCCATCGCCAACAACGCCGGTGCGGCTTTTTTCGCACTCGCCGGACGCGCCCGCAGCATCTCGCGCAACACGGTCAACGAAGGCGCATAGACCAACGTATGCTCTTCCCACAAATACCGGTTTTGTTCGTTAAGCAACGCCTGAAACGGCAACTCCCACAGTGGCCCGTCGGGTACGATCACGAGTCTGGCTCGCGCGGGCAGATACGCGCGCGCGGCTTTGAACAACTGCGCGTAAAGCTCCGCAGCCAGCTTGCCGAAGCGCGGATCGCGGTCGGCCAATTGCTGGCGAAACTGTTCGACGCGCTTGGTTAAGTCTTCGCGTTTGAGGGGCAGGGTTTCTACGCGCAATTGCGGCTGCCCGTCTTTCGCTTTGGTCACGATGAACAGCCGCACGTGTTCCGGCATGACGACGTAATGCAACAGCGCCGTGCGCGCATCCGGCAATAACTCAGCGGCTTCGGCCAATGTGATCGGTTTGGCTTCGCCACGCTGCACACGCAATTCAGGATGCGCAGCGTACAGTTTGGTGCGGAAGTCTTCGTAGTTGAGACGGGCTTGGTCGAGTTGGGCGGTGAATTCAGACAACTTCACCGCACGCTTCTTTTGCGTTTGCTCTTTGAAAAGTAGCGCGTTCAGCGTCGTGAGGCGGCTCGTGAGTTCGCTTTCCTGTTGGCGTTCAGCGGGGGAACTCGCGGCGTTGATTTTGCTTTTGCCGGTTTGCAATACGTCGAGCAAAGTGCGGGCTTTGGCGCGTTCGGCCCAGGCAAAGGCTACGGCAGGTTGATTTTCCTCCGCTGCCAATTCCATCAAGGCAAAGTAAGACAAGGTTCTGGTAGCAAAGAATTCCTGTAAGTTGATTTCATTTCCGACCACGCCCGCGCGTAACTTTTCGGTAGCGGCGACGGCTTCGAGAAAAGCGCGCTTGGCAGGCTCCGGTTGATTGAGGGCTTGATAAACGCGCCCTGCGATAGTGGCTACGTCAGCGCGTAATTCAGGCTTTTCCATTTGGCGGGATAACGACAAAGCCTCTTCCGCGAATTGGCGCGCTTGCTCTAATTCGTTCGCGGCGAGGCTGGCCGTTGCCAGGTACTGATAAGAAGTGGTTACCGATTCCGGCAAATTCAGTTTCAAATAAATATCCAATCCTATTTGAAAGTAGCTCTGTGCTTGCTTCGGATTGTTTTGAGAAAGTGAAGCCAAGCCGAGCCGGAAGTTCGTTCGGGCAATCACGCTGGGACTCTTGAGGCGTTCGGCGATAGCGAGTGCTGTCTGGAATTGTTGCAAGGCTTGTGCGCTTTCTCCATTGGCAAGATGAATGTCACCGAGGTTGTTGTGCGTCACGGCGATGTCACGTTCCAGTTTTTCTCGCTGATTCGCCTCCATGGCTTCTGTGCAATAGTGCAAAGCCAAGTCGTAATTCCCCTGCTGTTTATAAAGCGTGCCGAAATAATTCAGGGCAAAGCCGATGCCCCTTCCGTCAGCGCGCGCCGCTTGCAGGCTTTCTTCATACAAGCGCAATGCTTTTTGGTATTGACCTAACGCCGCATAACTTAGGCCAAGGTTGCCGCGGAGCACGCCGATATTGGCCGTGTTATTCACGTCGGTCGAACCTTGTCGTTGTTGCAATAAACGGAGCGCCAAGGAGCGTTCATAGAGGTCAAGGGATTGTTCGTAATTGCCGAGCGCAAAATGCCATGCCCCCAGATTTTGCCATGCATCGGCTTTTCTAATCGGGTCATTGAGGGCGTCGTTCAATTCGATCATCTGATCGAAAAACGCTTTGGCTTCGACGTAATTACTCAAAGCCATGTTGATCGAAGCCAGTTCCTTCAGCGCATCGAAGCGGCCATTCAGGTTTTTCGCGGCGGCATATTTTTGCAGGCTTTGGTGGCCGAACGTCAGCGCCTCTGCGTATTTACTCTGGAGCAACAAGACTTGCGCTTGATTGAGCAAGGCCGTTCCGGCACGCGAAAGGTCGTTTACTCTGAGGGCAATTTCATACGCCAACTCATAGGCTTTGAGGCTGGTGGGGAGATCAGGTTGAGACGGATTACGGCGACGGTTGCCAGCAGCGTGTAGCTCGCGCGCCAATTCGGTATCTACTAACTCCGGCGCGCCGGAAAGAAGCCGCTGTCGCTCTTCCTCGTTCGCTGAACTCAGAAATTTTTCCGCCCAAACGGCATAGGCGGAACGCTCTTGCCAGATTTTCCATCCAGTGTTTTCTGGTCGCCAACTGATGACGCGCTGCCAATTGTTCCAGGTTGCCAATGCTTGACCGGTGCGCGCGTCAGTGGCTTTGAAAGCCAGCGTGACGCGCACATGCGCCGTGGTTTGTTCCCATTCGATTGGGCGGAAGGTGACTGACGCCAATTCGAGCCGCGAACAGTCGGCAAACCATTTGGCGGTTTGTTGTTGGAAGGCCATGCGTCCGGGAGCTGTTTCATGCCAAAAGCGCGTGGCTTCGGCAATGTCGAGTCGCGCAAACCCCTGATAAAACTCGCGCGTCAGATTTTGCAGATGCACTTCTTCCGGCCTTTGCGCGAAGACAAAGGTTGTTCCGGCACACACAAGGCAAAGCAAAGCGAGCGTCTGGCGAAACGGATGAACGAAGACGTCACGGCGTAATCGGCTGTTTTGCATATTTCCTCTCAAGGCTTTTTACTGTTGTGGCGGCGGGATAGTACCCGTTGCTTTGGAACGGCGTAAAGGCCAAGCGCCTTCCGGTCTCGGTAATTTTTTTCAAAGTAGTAATATCGCGCTGTTTTCCCACCCTACCTAACCGTAAGCGTAGTCGAGCTTACAGCAGAGCGCATGGTTGGGCGCTGTTCCCAACCGGCTCGTTGCGAGTAAAGATGAATCGTTAGAGAACGAAAAGGAGCGAATCTATATGCAAAGCGAGAAAAGAGCTTTCACAAAAAGTAGCTTTCTCTGGGTGCTTAGTTTGGTTGCCATGCTGACGCTCACGGTTTCCGTGTTTTCACAAAAAAAGGATGGCAAACAAAGCAAACCGGCCAGTCAAAGCAAGCAGGAAAAGAGCGGAAACAAAGCAGCGTCGAATCCGCAAGGCAACCCTGACACGCGCAGAAGTGGCCCTCCACCCATTGAGAAAGATTGTTGGAAATTATTTGGAGAAGGAGAGGACGACCCGCGCTTGGCATATACCTCCGGTGGTGAGCGGCGAAGATGGTTTGCGCCTGTCGTCGTCACTCCCACCGGAGAGCCTGCGACTTCTCCCACCACGGTGTCGGCCAACTGTGGCGGCGAGATCGCGGTGACGCTGACGGTGTTGGCAAAGAATAAAGGGCCTCAATACTATCAGGTTGAGGTGCTGCCGAATTCGGGTTTGGTGCTGGCTGATACGTCAGCCCAGAGCCGGGTGAATCTGTTGAATTTCACCAGCGACTGTGAGCGAAAAACCGTGACGATCAAGTTTCGCAAGAGCCAGCAGGCGGTGCGCAATCCCAGCCGTCAGTTTTTATTGCAATGGATGAAACCTATTGGCGGCAACGGCAGCAGTACGACCACTTTGCCCGCCGGAGACACTTTGTCTGCGGCAAATTACAGAAAAGGTAAAGCACATCTGGTAAAGATCGTTTGCCAATAACTGGTTGACACAACCATGAATTTGCCGACGCTGCTCGTAACGAATCACCACTACTGTCAGGGATGATGAGCGGTGCGTTCGTTACGAACAGCGTCGGCATTTCTTTTTGTGCAGCCTCCCCAATCAGTCGAATCATTCAACCAGCCTCACCAGATTTTTTTTAGCCTCGGTAATATCGCCCACTCCCTCGCCCCATCCATTGTGATGAAACAAGAGTTTCTCTGGCGAGCGCGCTGTTATTTGCGCAGCCGACTTATTAACCACATCAGCAACAACCAAAGGAGATTAACCATGAACAAAAAGAAGAAAGCCAATACGGCCCCTCTCAATGCGCCGAACGAACACGCAGTCAAAGCCGCGCGGCGTCCGGCCAAGCCTGCGGTCGTCCGCAACCAACGCTGTTGCGTGCATGAATACTGGGCGGTGGTAGAAACCAACGGCACGTTAGTGCGAGGCCGCAATGTCGTAAGTGTTCAACGACTCTCGCAAGGGCAATACGAAGTGATCTTTTCAGACGACGTCAGTCAGGGCATCTATGTCGCCACCATCGGTCGCCCTGGCATTTCGGTTGAACCCTCCGGCCAGATCGGAGTGGCGCTTCGATTCGGATCAGCGAACAAAGGGGTTTGGGTTGATACGCACGATTCCGCCGGAAACCCCAGCGATCGCGCGTTTCATTTAGTCGTTCACACCGACTGAGCCGAAACCATAAAAGCGAGATCGTTCAAGCGGCTCGGTCTCGCTTTTTTTCATGCCAGTTCATCCCGGAGAAAAATCTTATGAAGCCTCAATTCCTGAAAGTTACCATTCTCTTTAACCTGATTGTGTCAGGAGTGTTGTTCGCTCGTTCAACGACAACCTTGCCTGCTGTCGCTGCAAAACCTTCGGCAACGCCTGTGCTTGCCAAAATTAGCCCCACCAGCAGCAATAGCGCACGACTCGTCGCACAGCATACCGGCCCGGAGCAAGACTGTAGCGGAGGGATTCCCGTATGCCAGAACACCTACGTGCAAACTCAATCCTACACAGGTTTTGGCTCTGTTCAGGAAGCGAGTAACACATGTCTGATTACTGAGAAAAATTCGGGTTGGTACATTTTTACAGCACAATCGAACGGTTCACTTACTTTTACTATTAATACTGTGAATGACTACGATTTTGCGCTCTACAATATCTCGAATAACGGTTGCGCTAATGTTCCGAACAGCACGCCAATACGCTGCAACTATTCCGCTACCCCTGGAATAACAGGATTGCAATTATCTGCGCAACCTGAAACGCCAGCTATCAGCGTCAACTCTGGAGGAGTACCGCTGATGCCAGCGGTGGATGTGACGGCAGGTCAAACGTATGCCCTATTAGTTACGAACTACACTGGCGATCTGAATGGGTACACGCTCACATTTGGCGGGACAGCCTCAATCTTTGACAACACCCCCCCGGCCTTTAAATCCCTGAGTCTTGATCCTTCCCAATGCGCAATCGAACTCACACTGAGTGAACCAATTCGTTGTTCCAGCATTGCCGCAGACGGTAGCGATTTCCTTTTGACGGCTCCCGGAGGCGCCGTTTTGACGGGTGCCAGTGGGATTGGTTGCGGAACCTTTACCAATCATATCAGGCTGACTTACGCCCTCGGCAACGACGATGCATGCGGTACTTGGACACTCACCGCCAAGACCGGTACCGACGGGAATACCCTGATTGACAACTGCCAGAACTCGCTAGCGAACGGTAGCACATTGCCATTCGATACCCCTCCGTCAGCCGTCCCGCAACTGACGCTGCCGGGCGAGGTCTTTTGCGATAAATCCGCCATCATTGCTGACGGGTCAGGCAGCACGGGGGAGATCAGATATTTTTGGAGCGTGGTCGAGTCTGATGCCAGCTGGAATGTGATTGGGCCGGAATGCATGCGTTGGTTTTCGGGAACAGCCAATACTATGAACGTCGGACAATTCGCCGCACAAGAGGGATGCACTCTCCAGTGCGGTAAATACTATAGGGTCAAGTTGGCAGTTCAGAGTTGTTGCACACGGTGGAGCGAAACGGTTCGATTGATTCGTATTCAGTGCCCGCCAGTCGCTGACGCAGGGCCAGACAAGAGCATTTGCTGTTGCGGTACTCAGAAAATCCAGATTGGCTCTCCCGCTGTAACAGGTGTTAGTTATAGTTGGCTTCCCACCATTGGACTCGATAATCCTGCTTCGTCGAATCCGACGATTGATCTCTCTGTGTTCAGCGATCCCTCTGTGGCTTTCCCAAGCGTTTACGAAGTGACGGCGACAGATGCCTTCGGCTGCTCTACGAAAGATACCGTGTTCATCAAAACTGTATGCAGTTGTCGCCCGCCGGCTAAAGTAACAGTAAAGCAAACGAGTGTATGCGCACGTTCGTATACGCGTACAGCCGATTGTGCCTGTGGTGACGCAACCGCAACTTATCTCTGGTCACCTGGTGGCGCAACGACCGCATCAATTGAAGTCCAAAGCGGGTCTGGCCCTTATACCGTGACCTGCCGCAACGAATGCGCCGCGACCACTTCTCAACCGATTGTGATTCCAACCGCATCTATACTTGAAGGTGGTTTTCCCAATATACAGTGCCCAAATATCTTTACTCCCAACGGTGATGGCGTTAACGACCTTTGGGTCGCAACGGATTTAAGTCAATCAATCGGCTTTACCCCTGCGTACAATGCAACCGAATACCAGTTCGAGGTATATGACCGCTGGGGATCAAAAATAGTGTCGCTCTATGGGGCTACGACAACAGGTTTCGCCAATCAAACCATTCCAGGTTGGGACGGCGTGGCAAACGAAAATGCCCTCTACAATTGGTGGCAGCATCTTTGGGGTCGTGACGACACTTACGCAGGGCTACCTGTTTCAGATGGGCAATACATTTACGTTTTACAAATGAGGAATTGCACAACAGGCTGGACAGAAATTTGTAGAGGTTGGGTTACGGTTATTCGGTGAGGGCGAAACCAAGTTTGTTCTTTTTGATAAAAATCATCTTGGCGGTACGTTGATAGCGCAAGACGACATCATCGCTTATGACCAGGTCGTGACTTACGACCTGGCGGTGTTGAAGCTGCCTGTCACGCCGGTTGATGCGGCGGGTACGTTAAGCGGCGGCTTGACGCTCACGACGAATACCGCGATGGCGGGACAGCTGACGGTTTCGGCCTTCGGCGTGAATTCGATTGTCGGTACGGGCACGTTGCTCAATCTCAAGCTCGATGTGATTGGCGCGGCGGGTATGTCATCAGTTTTGAAGATTCAAAAGCTCGTACTCAACGATGACGCGCAAACCAATCTCACCGACGGCAAGGTTACGATTCCTCCGGTTTGCCCAACGGTGACGGGCATCGCGCCGAGCAGCGGTGCGGTTGGCAGCGTGGTCACGATCACCGGTACGAACCTCTCGAACGTAACGAGCGTGAAATTCAGCAACAACGTGACGGCGACGATCACGGGCAATACGGCGACGCAAGTCACGGTGATGGTTCCGGCGGGTGCGGTGAACGGGCCAATTACCGTAAGCAAGACGGGATGCACTGATGTGCAGACTCCCGTATTCACAGTTGGTTGCACTGGTGTGACGATTACGGTCAATCCGGCCACCCTGGCTGCTGCCACACTGAACCAGGCACCGAACGTTACTTTCACGGCGACGGGCGGAACCGGGCCATATCAATTCACGCTCAGTGCGGGCAACTTGCCCAACGGCCTGACGTTGCCGACCAGCGGCGTGATGACGGGAGCGCCGACAGTGGCGGGTACGTTCAACTTCACGGTCAGAGCGCGGGATGCCAACAACTGTGAAGGTACGCGCGCTTAGGCGCTGACGGTCACGTCTGTGCCTGCGGTGGCGAGCGTGTCGGCGGCCAGTTACAAAGCCTCGCCGCTCGCCCCCGAAATGATTGTTGCCGCATTCGGGTTGAATCTGGCGAGCGGCGTTGCGTTGGCGCAATCCGCGATTTTGCCTACGACGTTGCTGGGGATTTCGATTGCGGTGATTGACAGTGCGGGCGTGGTGAGACCGGCTCCGCTGTTTTTCGTTTCGCCGGGTCAGATCAACTACCTGATGCCAGCGGGCATGCCGAACGGCAACGCTACGGTGACGGTAAGCAATGGCGGAAACGCTATCGCTTCCGGCACAGTGACGATTGCGCGCGTTGCTCCGGGTATCTTCGCCGCCAATGCCACCGGGCAAGGCGTACCGGCGGCGGTGGCGTTGCGGGTGAAAGCCGACGGTTCGCTAACGTATGAAAACATCTCCCAGATTCAGGGCAATGCTATCGTACCGGCTCCGATTGGTCTGGGGCCGGAAAGCGAGCAGGTCTTCCTGGTTCTCTTTGCCACGGGCGCACGCTTCAACACTGGACTGTCTAACGTTTCCGTAGACATCGGCGGCATCACAGCGCCGGTGCTTTACGCGGGTGCGCAAGGCAGTTTCGTCGGACTGGATCAGTTGAACCTTCGCTTGCCGCGTACCCTCATCGGCAAAGGATTGGCTGATTTGACGGCGACTGTGGATGGGCAGGTGACCAACAAAGTGCAGATTCGCATTCAGTGATGCACAAGATTGCCGACGCGATTCGCAACAACCTGACACTGTTAATCGGGCCGTTGGTTGAGGATGATGGGCAGTGCGGTGAAAGCGAAGCGCATCGGCAATAGTTGAGGGGATGAGCAACAGCGGGAGGTAGCGCGGATTAGTAATCCGCGCTACCTCCCGCTACTCGTTTAACTCCCAACGTAATTTAGCTCCCTTGGTTTGCCCAATCAGGCAGGAGGGAATGAGAATACGTGGGTCGTATTCCCATCCTGTCAACGCTGGCTGAAAACTATGAAAACCAAACTTTGCCTTTTTGCTTTGCTGCTGTGGTGTGCGCTTGCTGATGGCGCAGCGCAACAACGTCCCAACATCGTGCTGATCTTTATGGATGATATGGGCTACGGCGACATTACGCCGTTTGGCGCGAAAAACGTGCGCACGCCGAACCTCGACCGTCTGGCGCAGGAGGGAACCAGGTTCACCAGCTTTTATGTTTCGCAAGCGGTGTGTACTGCGTCGCGCGCTTCGCTGCTGACGGGCTGTTACGCCAATCGCGTAGGCTTGCAAGGCGCGCTCAATCACACCAGCACCGTAGGTTTGCACGCCGACGAAACGACGATGGCCGAGATGCTCAAGGTACAAGGTTACGCGACGGCGATTTTCGGCAAGTGGCATTTGGGTACGAAAGCGGCGTTCAATCCGTTGCGCAACGGCTTTGATGAGTTCCTCGGCCTGCCGTATTCCAACGACAACAGCAAGTATCATCCGACCGAACGCGACCTGCCGCCGTTGCCGCGTGACGACGGCGAACGCATCGTCG
>JABFSD010000027.1 GCA_013140935.1 Acidobacteriota bacterium | reverse complement strand
ACTTTTCACTTTTCACTTTTCACTTTGCGTTTTATCGCCGTCGCCACCACACATACACGCCCGTCGCCATGACGACGAGCGGCAGGAAGGCGACGCAGAGCCAGAAGAATAATCGTTGCTGGCTTTCAGACATGGTGACGCTGCGATTGGTCGTCGCTTTGGGACGAATCGAGATCAGGCTTTCGTCCTGCGCCAGCCAGTTGACCGAATTCAGAAAGAGGTCGGTGTTTTTCTGGAAGCCCAATGCGCGGTTCGACGCGAAATCGGAATCGCCGTAAACCAGCAAACGGGCTTCTTTGTTTTCGCCCAGGTTTTTGCTGGCTGCGACGGCGAGCGTGAGCGGGCCTTTGGTGTCGCCCGTGCCGTCTTTATATTCCGGCGCGACGCCCGCTTTGATTTCGGTTTCGCCCCAGCTTTGTTCCGAGGTCGTCAACAGGCTCGCCGTCGTTACGCCCGTATTGCTGGCTTTGCCGACTTTGACTTCACGTGCCAGCGGAAAGATCGTCATCGAACGTCCGAACTTATCGGTGATCGGATGCGAACCGAAATTCATCACCAGCGGAGCCATCGGGCCGCCGCCAAACAACTGTCCGGCGGCGCTCACGTCCAGCACGGTATTGTTGCCGAGTTCGACGTTCCACTTGCTCAACAAATCATTCGCTTGCGGGTCGGTGTCGGGATCGAAAGCCAGCATCACTTTGCCGCCGCCGTCCAGGTACTTGCCGATGTTCGAGACTTCAGGCGCAAGTAGCGCGGTTTTCGGCCCGGCCACGACCAGCACCGAACATTCCGCCGGAATCTGTCCTGCACCGGCGGCAAGATTGACGGCTTTGGTTTCGTAATTTTCCGCCTTGAGTTTTTTCTCGGCGTTAGCGAAACCTTCTGCGCCGCCATCGGTCAGGCCGCGTTCGCTGTGGCCTTCGGTGAAACAGATCGTCTTGAGTTTATCCGTCGTGATTTTGAGAATCGCGTTGGTCAGTTCCTGTTCGGTGACGGCCGTGGCTTCGATCTTTTCGATGCGGTCGCCGGCTGCGACGACGGTTTCACCGAACTTGGTGACTTTATACTGCTTGGCGATTTCGGGTTTCGACTCAGGATCAACGAACTCGTAAGAGATGCGATTGCCCGCGCCCTTATATTCGGCCATCAGGTCTTTCAGTCCGGGGTTTTCCTGCTTGTCGAACTTGATGACCTTCACGTCTTTGGGCAGCTTGGCGACGACGTTGCGCGTTTGATCTGACAGGCTGTAAAGCTTCTCTTCGGTCAGATCAATGCGCTTGTGATGGCGATAGCCTAACAGGTTCGCAATCACCAGCAAGCCGATCACCGCCAGCGACAGCACGGCGGTGTTCGTACCCAACTTGCCCGAACGTCCGGTAAAAAAGCCGAGCAAGGCGCTGCCATTCATTACAAGACCAGCGATGAAAAGCGCCGCGCCAACGGCGACGAAGCCCGCATTCCAGCCCCAGACGTTGAGAATGTTGTAGCGAATCAGTCCGGCAATGATTAACGCCGCGCCTACGAACAGCGCCAGCTTGCCGAGTTCTTCTCGTTGTAGTGCCATAAAGTCAGTGGTTAGTTATGCAGAGGAATTAGACAGGATTGACAGGATTTTCAGGATGAACAGGATTAGCCAAAAGGCAGCAACTCACTCGCCTTATTCTCATCCTGTTCATCCTGAAAATCCTGTCAATCCTGTCTAATTCCAATTTAAGCCCTGCGCCAGCGCATCGAATCAAGCGTGCGCAGCGTCAGGAACAAGCCCAGGACGATCATCGAGACGTAAAAAATCACGCTCGTCGTATCAATCACGCCGCGCGTGAAATCTTCGAAGTGCCGCAGCACAGACATATATTGCAGCGTTTCGCCATACCATGTCGTCGAACCGCGCACGCCGAAATCCAGCACCCACAGCATTAGAAACGTGACGAAGGTGACGACGCCCGCAATGATTTGGCTTTCGGTCAGCGATGAAATGAATGAGCCGATGGCGATCAATACGCCGCCCAGCAACAGCGTGCCTAGATAGCCCGACAGCAACACCTTCCACGGAATTGCCGGATCGCTGTAACGCGCCATTACCAGGTGATAAATCAACGTCGGCACCAGCATCACCGCGAATAGCGCCAGCGAAGCCAGATACTTGCCCAACACGATTTGCAATTCGGTGATGGGCGAAGTCATCAGCATTTCCATCGTGCCGCGTTTGCGCTCTTCGGCATAGACACCCATCGTCAACATCGGAATCATAAACAGAATGATCGTGCTGACGATGCCGGTGAAATTGCGAATTACCAGACTGGGTACGTCAATGTCCGGCGGCGGCTGTCCCTGTTGGCCGCCTTGCATCGCAGCCATCATGGCCTGTTGCATCAGAAAGCTCAGGATGTTCGAGAAAAAATAACCGGTGATGAGCAGAAAGAATCCGATCACGATATACGCGACCGGTGAGACGAAATAGCTGCCCATCTCGCGGCGAAAAATTGCCAGTATGCCCTTCATAAAATCAGTGAAAAGTTAAAAGTGAACAGTGAAAGGTGAAAACGAATCGTGCTGAAGTGAATTGCAGCGCGAGCGCAACGGGAAAGCCGGTCGTCTCGGCAGTTATTCACTTTTCACTTTTCACTTTTCACTTAATGGGGTTTCTTCCGTCGTCAGTTGGCGGAAGGTGTCTTCGAGGCTCAACGAGACGGCGCGCAATTCGAGCAGTTCAAAGCCGCCGTTGACCAGTTGCGCTGCGATCTTGCCGCGCAGGTCGTGGCCCTGTTCGCTCTCGACTGTGACGGCGACGGTTTCTTCGTTAGGGCTTTCGCCCACGGTGACCGCCGATACGCCTTCGAGTTCGTCGAGTTTGGTTTTAATTTCGTCGGCGTCGCCGCGTGCATGCACAATGACGCGCTCGCTGCCCTTGAGTTGGGTCGTCAGGTTTTTCGGCGTATCAATCGCCGCGATCTTGCCTTTGTTGATGATGACGACGCGGTCGCAGGTCATCTCGACTTCGGGCAGGATGTGCGTTGAGAGAATTACCGTATGCTCGCCCGCCAAACCCTTGATGAGTTTGCGCACCTCGATGATCTGGTTGGGATCGAGGCCGATGGTGGGTTCGTCGAGAATGACTACGTCGGGGTTGTGAACGATGGCTTGGGCAATGCCTACGCGCTGGCGATAACCGCGCGAGAGCCGCTTGATGAGTTCGTCGCGGCGTTCGAGCAAGCCGGTCAGGCTCATCGCAGTTTCGACGCGCTTGTCGAGATCGTTCGCCGGCACGCCCTTGATGCGCGCGACGAATTTCAAATAGTTCGTCACGTCCATCTCAGGATAAATCGGCGGCGTTTCGGGCAAATAGCCGATGCGCTTGCGGACTTCCATCGAGTCATCGAATACGTCGAAGCCCGCCACGCGCGCTGTGCCACCCGTCGCAGGCAGATAGCCCGTCAGGATGCGCATCGTCGTCGTCTTGCCCGCGCCGTTCGGTCCGAGGAATCCAAAAATTTCGCCGTTGTTGACGGTGAATGAAATGTCGTTGACGGCCAAACCCGCGCCGTAACTTTTCGTCAGGTGTTCGACTTCGATCAAGCCTGCCTCCAAGTGAAAAAATGAAATGCGTTAGGTGGTTGTGCGTTAGAAGGTGACGGATTCTATGCACCGCCTGTGAGAGCGTCAAGAGGCCGAATTCATGGCCTGATTTAGGATTGGTCATTTCGCCAGATCGGCGTTGCCATTTGGGAAAGCCCGCCGGATACTGCGGGCAGTCATCCAATCATTGAATAAGCGATTGCATTGGTGAGACGCGCAAGGGCGATCTCTGCAACTCGTTCGACACGCGTCTCACAACGACAGCAATTTTATTCCTTTCGTGTTCAGGCTCTGCCGCAGACCTGACACCACCATAATGCGCCACGAGGAGGAAGATGCTATGTCCTGCTTGCTTCTGCGAATTTCCGTACCAGCGATCCTGCTGATGTGTGGGTGTCTTTTCACCATCCCGCTCTTCGCCCAAACCGCCAAACCCGATGCGCGCACGGCTTCGATCAGCGGACGTATTACGATCGCCGCACTGGCCGAAGAGTTATTGCGGTACGACGAAACGATAGCGACGAACGACGGCGCGTTTCAATTCGATCACATCGCGCCGGGTAAGGATTTGTCCAAAAATAACTTGTTTGTTAGCGACGGCTTAACGCGGGGTGTAACGCGGATTACTAATCCGCGTTA
>JABFSD010000224.1 GCA_013140935.1 Acidobacteriota bacterium | reverse complement strand
AACAAGGCAAGCCCGTGTTGCGCGATGCGGCGCAAGCGCAAGTGGCGGCGGAACAGATTGCCGACGCGCAGCGGGTGCGCGAATACTTGCGCCTCGCAGTCACGCGGCACGTACAAACGCGCGTCAAGCGTGCTTACGGCGACCGCCCGGAGACGATGATGGAGCAGGAACAGTTCACCGTCAGCAGCGTCGTCGCGGAGAAAGAACTCACGCGCGCGGTGCGTCGAATGGGCTGGCGCGTATACGCGACCAACCAACCGGCGGCGGAACTTTCGTTGGAGCAAGCGGTGTGGGCTTATCGCGAGCAATACCTGGTGGAGCAAAGTTTCGGACGCTTGAAAGGCTGCTCGTTATCGCTGACGCCGTTTTATCTGGCGCGCGAAGCCCGGGTGGTCGGCTTGATCTTGTTGCTAACGATTGCCCTGCGCGTACTGTCGCTGGCGCAATACGTCGTGCGCGAAAAACTCAAAGAACAAGAGGAAACGTTGACGGGGATTTACGCCGGACAACCCGGACGCCAAACGGCACGGCCTACGACGGAGATGCTGCTGCGCGCCTTTCGCGGCATAACGCTTTCGCGCATCACGCTCCACACAGAAACGCACTGGCACCTGACGCCCTTGTCGGATACGCAAAAGCGCATCCTGAAACTGCTGGGACTCTCGCCGCGCATCTTCGCGCGGCTACTCCCGGCAATCCCGAAAACAGATTTTCAATCACGCGAACGATGAGCTTTCAAGCAACGGAAAGATCGAAACGGGCACTTCAGCAAAAGAAACCTGCCTGACTCTGAGGGGGAGAGTCAGGAAAGCGCCCTTAACCAAAAGTGACGATTGCCGTAAGTAACAGCCGCCATTCGCCCGAATGAAGCTGCTACCTGACGATTATTATTTACTTCGATGGAGTACGCCCTCTCATTTTTCCTGCTGCCGCGCCGAAAAGCGGGGCAGCAGGAATCGAAGTTGTTACTCAATTACGTGACAAAGAATAGCTCAACCCGCCCCCCAAACATAGCCGTCGTTTTCACGAAAATAGGGTGGGATTTGACTATTTTTGTCAGTGGTTGCCCTACACGGCTGTAGGACATTTCCCCTGTAGGCATAACTTTCGAAATACACCGGGCGTCATGTGGTACTCGGCTTTGAAATCCCGGTAGAAGCGTTTGCGGTCGCGTAACCCTACACGTGCCATGACTTCCTGGACGGTGAGGAATTCGGTGACAAAGAGATCGTGCGCAGCTTTTACTCGAATTTCCTGTTGGAATTTTTCCATGGGTTTCTTAACGAGTTCGCTGAAACGCGCCTGCATGTAGGAGGCCGAAAGATGAGCGACCTTCGCCAGTTCTTCGGGGGTGAAATGGTGGGCAAGGTCACTTTGAAGTTTGACGATGACGGCCAGGATGCGGCGGTCATCAATGGGCGGCAAGGTCAGACTGAGTGTGGTGGTGGAATCGAGCGGATTGGAGGTTGAATTGTCAGGCATAAGATAGACCCTTTCTGAAGCGCCACGGGACGCTTCGGTTGATGGGGCACAAATGAAGTGGAGGAGCTATGAACCAACGGGAGCAAGACCGTTGCGTTACGAGGTGTTGCGCCGGGGCCATTCAAGTCGCGGCGCGATTATTTTTGCCCGGTTGGTTAGGCAAGGGGGAACGTGGCATCGCACTTGCGGTGCGGTGCGGTGCGGTGCGGTGACAGTTGGCTGTCAGTGACCGGAAAGAATTGCTGAAATTTCATGACTACAAATCTCCTGTGAGTTAGAGCGCGACACCAATCGAGTGCGAGGTATAGGCAACCTTGAGGGAATCAGTCAGTCTTTTGTAGTAACGCGCGCAGTTTACGATAAGGCAATGATCGTGAGAAGGGGTGGAGAGAGATTTAATTTTTGAGGCGTGAAGCAAGACCTGCTGAATGAATGTCATAACAAAATCAGCGTGCGCCAAACTTACGTTGACCTGTAGGCCGTGAAGTTTGATAGACTGCGCCGCGCAGCACTCAAGAGTATTCTTCCTTCCGCTGCCTCAAGCATCCCGCCTAATTTTTTCGCAGTGAGTTTGTTATGCCAGAAGTTCGCCTGAAACAGAGCAGGGATTTAAATGTGCGCGAATGTGTCGGATGCAAGCAGTGCTTTCCCTCGACGCATACCTTGTGCCGCGAATGCTTTATCGAATTGGTTCCCAATGAAGGCGTGCCGCAGGTCGTCAATGAGCGATATACATTGACGAAAGTGCGTCACAAAAGCGTCGCTGCTACGTTGTATGAAGCGCACGATGCTCACACCAAACAAACCGTAGCCCTCAAAATCCTGCGTGCCAGTTCGCTCGCCGACCCGCGCGCGGTCGAACGTTTGCTGGTCGAAGCCAAACTCGCCGCGCGCTTTCGGCATCCGCTGATTGCTGAGTTATTGGATTTCGGTACGCTGCATGATGCGAGCGCTTTTCTGGTGAGCGAACTGGCTCGTGGCGTTTCGTTGCGCGATGAGTTGAAACGGCTCGGCAAAATTCCGGCTCCGCAAGCGATTCAAATTTTGGGCGTACTGGCCGAAGCACTCGACGCTGCGCATGTGGCTGGACTGATTCATCGTGACCTCAAGCCCGAAAGCATCATCTTGTCGCCTGACTGGATGACCGCCGCTGATTCGAATGACGAAACGAAAAAAACGCTATCGCTCAAAATTGTAGGTTTCAGTCTCGCGCGCGTGGCGATGGGCAAAGAGTTCGTGCCGGGTACGACGCACGTGATGCAAAGTCGTGGGCAGTTGCCGCTGCGCCCGACTTATATGAGTCCCGAACAGTTTCGCGGTATTGAGACCGATTTGCGTACTGACATTTTCAGCCTCGGCGTGATCGCTTATGAAATGCTCGCCGGACAACCGCCGATCAATGCGAAAAAGTTCGGCGAGTTCGGCGCGCGTATGTTGGCAAAACCGCCCGTGCCGCTGCACGTCATCAATGCGTCAGTGAATTCCTTGCTTGAATCTACGGTTTTGCGCGCGATGCAAAAGCTGCCGGATGGTCGCCAACAACGCGCGCGCGAATTCAGGCAGGAACTCGCAGCTTCAGTAAAAGGTTGAAGCGCAAAAGAAAAAGGGCAACAGCTATCAGCTATTGCCCTTGATAGGTTGGTTTTTGAAACGGTGTTTAACGCGGGGTACCGAAAATCACTCTTATCTCGCCTGCCTCGCCGCGTGTATTGTTCAAGCTGTAAGCACGCGGCAAGCCGAAGATCAGATCGTTGACGGCGCTCGTGCCCGTCCCACCATTCACATTGCCAATCGCCAACGCGCCGAGTCCCAGGCGGTCGCCGGGATCGAGTCCGACGACGGTCAGGTCGGCGGTGCGTGTACTCAAGTCAATCGTGGCCGACGGATTCGACCGCGCACCCAGCAGCAAGAAGGCTGCGCCCAGAGGATCGCGTCTATTGGCTGCGGTGTCATAGCCCGGCGCTCCCATTAACAAATCTGCCAAGCCGTCGCCATTGAAATCCCCCAGCGCTACCGACGTGCCGAACTCGTCTGACACGAGGTCGTCTTTCAAGCCGGGGCCGTGAATCGTTATGGCTCTGGTGCTGACGCTGCCCGCACGCGCGCCGAAAAGAATCATGACCTTACCGCTGTTGCGGCGTAACCCATCAGGGCCGTCTGCGCCTGGAATGCCGATGACCAGATCGGCAAAACCGTCTCCGTCATAGTCGCCCAGCGCCAGACTCGTTCCTAACGTATCGCCGTCGCGGTCGCCTACGATAGGGAAGGACACGACTTCAAACAGCGATTTGACCTGATTGAGCGAGGCGGTGTTTTGTACGAGATAAACCATCCCGTTGGCGCGCGCTACGCCCAGACTGGTGGTCGGAGCGCCGATGGCAAGGTCGGCTATATCGTCGCCATTGAAATTCCCTATGGCGAGCGCCTTGCCCACTTGTCCGCCAGGGAAAACGCCGGTGAGGCCGAAGCTGGGAACGCCCTGCGCCAAATCCAATACGCCACCGAGCTTGTCTCCGCCCCAGAAACCGTAAAGGGCTCCGACGTCAGTGTTGTCTTTCGAATCGTAGCCGGGAACACCCGTGACAAAGTCCAACGCGCCGGTCTTTTCATTCAAGGCGCCGACTCCCACGGCGGTTCCCAATTGGTCGCCACTTTTAGCGCCTAACACGGTGAAACTCGCCAAACGATTTACGATCTGGCCTTCCGCCTCCGCTTTGAGCGGCCCTTGAACGACGTAAAG
>JABFSD010000761.1 GCA_013140935.1 Acidobacteriota bacterium | reverse complement strand
GTACCGTTCGAGCCTGCGGGTACGAGCGTATTCGGCCCGCCCGCCGGAGCGCAATCGAGAGCGTAAGTCGCCAGATTTTGCAGGATGCTGCAAACAAAGGGCGGCCCCGTAACTGGCGTGACGACGACGCCGGTGGTTACTGCCGGACTGGGAACGAGCAGCGTACCCGCCGGAATGACATCGCGGATGTGTACGTTGCGCGCATCGCCCAACCCGTCATTGCGATAAGTCAGCGTGTATTCGATTTCGCCCGTACCGATGTTGCCCGTGCCGAAACCTGCCACTACGTCACCGCCTGCATTCACCGTCGCCCCCAAGAGAGCGCCGCCCAGCGTGCGTGAGGTCTTGGTGACGGACAGATCGGCGCTCGGCCCGACCGGCGTGTTGATGGTTGAAGTGTTGTTATTGAGGTTACTGTCAGTGACATTGGCCGCGATAATCGCGCCCGTAGCGCTATTGGTGACAACGCTGCCCGGCTGGCCTGCGCCAAAAGCGGGGTTGACGGTCAGCGGGAATTTGATCTGCACACTCGCACCCGCCTGCAACACACCAGTGTAAATGCAAGGGAAGCTGGCAGCGACAGGCGATAAGCCGTTGCAACTGAATCCCGGTGCAATGATGGTGTTGGGCGCGGTCGCTCTGGGCGCAGCCGTCCCCGGGTTAAGCGGCAAGACATCAGTGACTTGCACTTCGTTACCCGCAAGATCGCTCGGCCCGTTGTTCTTGAGCGTGATCGTGTAATTGATGTCCTGACCCGCCAGCACCGCATCCGGCGAATCGTCTTTGGTGACTTCCAGGTCAGAGCAATGGCTTACCGTCGTATTCACGGTATTTGAGAGGATGGGGAAAGCCGGCAGCGGGTTCGGGCCGGCAAACCCAATAATTCGGGCGGTGTTCGCCAGCGCGCCGACCGGTGCGTTCGGGTTGATCCGAACTGTAATGTCCAGGTTATGGGCACCAGGCGCAAGATTAGCCGGGGTGCTGGGACCGAAACCGCCGCAGCCAACTTGGTGACCAACCTGGGAATAGGCACATTTCCCGACCAGGTCACCTGTCTCCTTGAGTGAAACGAAAGTGGTGTTCGCTGGCAGATTGTCGAGCAGCCGCGTATCCAACGCGGTGCTGTTGCCAGTGTTTCGAACAACCCAGAGGTAAGTGATCGTATCGCCCGCACAGGCCGTAGCCGGAGCGAACTTGCCAATCGTGAGGTTCGCGTTGTTGACGATGGTGATTGGAATGCTGGCGGTATTGAGCGCTGTATTGGGCGTGGCCTCCGTTGTTGCCGACGCAATCGTCGCGGTATTGGTGCGCGCGCCAGTGGCACTGGCCGCCGCGCTCACTGCGATGGCAATCGTCGCCGAGCCGCCCACTGGCAAAGTACCCGCCGTGCAGGTAATCGTTCCGTTGGCATTGATCGCCGGAGCCGTGCAGGTGAACGCAGCGGCATTCGGCCCGGTGATGGTCACTGACTGGAACAACACATCGGCTGGCAGCGGATCGGAAACGACTACGTTTTGCGCATCGCTCGGCCCGGCATTGGTGACACCCAATGTATAGGTAAAGGTAGCTCCGCCAGCGACGGGCGATGCTGCACTGGTCATTTTGGTAATGCCCAAATCGGCAAAAGCCAGTACCTGCGTCGGAACCGTCAGCGAAAGGTTATTCGCCGCATTCGGATCAGGCGTCGAGCCGCCGACACCATTCATCGAAGCAATCAACGCCGCATTCTGAATGATCGTGCCTTGTGCAACGCTGGCGGGTACGAAGACTTTATAGCTGATGGTTTTCGGCGTAGTGGAGGCATCGAAACGTCCGGCTACCACCGCGTCGTTGGGAATACAAACAAACTGTTGCCCGGGAATCGGAGTCCCCGTACAAGTAATGCCTCCCGTCAAGGCGAGAGAGCCTGCAACATACGTAACGTTAGGAGGAACGTTATCCTGAATTTGAACATTGATAGCACCCGCAGCGCCTGCGTTCGAGACGGTGATCGTATACAGAATTTCACCGGTTCCCACTGCCGGACTTGCCAATTGCGTTCCGCCTGCAATGACTTGACCAGGAGCGAGCGTGCCATTGTTAGCTTGAGTTTTGTTCACAATCAGGTCTGCCGGATCGCTGCCACCTATTACGTTAAAAGATGCTGGTTGATTGGAACTGATCGTTGCCGTACTTATAGTTACACCGACACCGGGATTGGTGTCGTCAGAGTCAGTGTAGGTCGAGTCTGCGGGCGTGTTGATAACCGTGCCGGGGGGAAGAGCGCTTACTTGGGTTAGCACTCCGAATGTCATGGTGCTGCCAGCGGCCATTCCCGCTACATTCGTACAAGTAACGTTTACCGCAAGGCCACCTGCCGCTCCGATAGCAGGTTGCGTACAACCTGCCAAAAGAAATCCGCCGGTTCCTCCCAACGTCAGCCCCTGATAGATCATGCCAGTTGGAACGTTCAGCACCACTGAAGCATTAAAGTCTTGAACTGCTAGAACTGTGCCAGGACGAGTCGGATTCGTAACCGTCGTGGTGTAAAGCACCAGTTGTCCCGGCGACACAACCGCGCCATTCGGCGGAGTTGAACTCAACACAATGGTTTCATCCGCGTTGAACAGCGCCGTCGCCCAAGTGGCGTTCGCCATGAAATCGCCGCGCGTGATGGGCGATGCTGTGCGGAAGTCAAAAGGTGATGCAGCGGCAGCGGTCTGATTTTTCAGCGCCGCCTGCATTTTGGTATAAGCCGCGAAATTCATCCGCGAAGTCGTGGGCGAAAGGGTCGTCTGCTTGGGTTGAGCCGACGCCGGTTGTTTCGCCGCCACCTGTCGCATCGGCATCAAGGCAAAAAGCAAGCCTGCCACCAAAACGAGTGCGCCGCTGATGATGAGCGCCTGTGGGGTGGTGAGTTTGTGTGTAGTACGCATACAAAGATCTCCTAAAGGGAAAGCGTAGTTAAGGGATTTACCGCAGCCATTCGCGCAATGGTGGCTGCTGTTAATTGTGTTCGATTTTTTGGATGTCAGAAATTCATGTTGGTCAGCCGCTCAGTCTAACCATAACTTTGGCCATAAGCTGGAAAGAAAGCACTGCGCGTTACAAACGCCGTAAAGGGAATCGGCCCAGCCTGAGATAAATGAGTCGCGTTCTCAGGCGGGGTCGCAAGTTTCCCTATGAGAGAAATGAGTGCGTTAATTTCCAGTGAGTCGCCAGTTCGCATTGCAGATCGTTCGGCTGGCGAGCCGCACCGATCATCAAATTTTTCATCTTTTTCGTCTAAAACGAATGAGGTAGACCGTGGCTTAATTCGATACCGCTCAGTGAAGAAACCATCAATCTGGCGGGCAGACTACGTGAAAAAATTTTTAGCGTCAATTCATTGCTCTTAATTTTTGTAAATTTTCTGGCCAAATTGGCTGGCAGTCACGGCAGGCCATAGGCTGAAACTGGCCCTTCATCACGATGAAAATGGTGGCTGTAGGGTGAATTGCTAATCCGCCCTACATGGGCAGTGCGTTTCGCTACCCATCAAAATTCTTGTGGCAAGGCTCTGGCAAAGTCACTTGAGAACCCTAAGACAGCGTGGCAACCGTGGCACAACCTCGCCAAGGTTGTGCTGCTTCCCACTGCGTCGGTTGGGGAAGCCACGCAACCTTGGCGAGGTTGCGCCACGGTCGGCGAACGGTCTGCACTCTCTGAATACGTCTTTTGAAGTACTAGCCCAATGCTTGCACATCCTCATCCCGGTTTGGATACTGCGTTTCGTCTTCCCTCAACAACCAATCATTTTCCGTGGAGTAAATATGCTGATTCGGCAATTCGTCTTGCTGGCTTGTCTGTCCTTCCCTGCTTTCGCCCAAACCATTGAATCGCTATTGCCCGCCAATCCTTACGCTGAAGTCGTTTATGCCGCGCCCGCTGTGCGTACGATCAGCCGCACGATGCGTTGGCAGGCCGAACCCATTACGGTAAACGGACAGCCTTTCGCGCAAGGGTTTCGCGTCACAGTCAATGGCACATCGGCCAAATTAAGTGATGCGGGCTTGAGTTGGGCTACGACGCGCAACGTGCGTGCGAATGACAACCTGATGCTGACGTTTTGGGTGCGCAAAATCGCGCCACTGGACAACAGCAACCTGCGCGGACTCGTTACGTTGAGCGCGACCAACGCGGACGCCGCAGAGGCTTCGTTGCTGACGCCCTTCCCTTGCGACAGCGACGTGTGGGTGCGTTACAC
>JABFSD010000174.1 GCA_013140935.1 Acidobacteriota bacterium | reverse complement strand
CGCCGCCCGACACCGGCGCGTCGAGCCAGAAGATGCCTTGTTGCATCGCCTTCGTCGCCAGATCGCGCGTGACGCTGGGCGAGATCGTACTCATATCAATCACGATGGTGCTGGGTTTAGCCGTAGCGAAAATGCCGTCGTCGCCATACGCCACCGCAACGACGTCGGGCGTATCAGTCACCATCGTGATGATGATCTCGCATTCACGCGCGACATCGGCGGGCGCATCTACCGCGCGCACGTCGCCCAGTTCCCGGTTCTCGGCGGCAAAGCGCGCCGCCTTGCCCGGCGTCCGCGTAGCCACCGTCAACGCAAACCCCGCCCGCAACAGATTGCGCGCTTGCGGCTGTCCCATAATGCCTAGTCCGATGAATCCCACTCGCATGAATTTTGAAAGCTCCTTGAAAGATGTAGCGCAGACTTCAGTCTGTGGCCGTAGCGTGGACTTTAGTCCGCGCGGTTGCGCGAAACGCGCGGACTAAAGTCCACGCTACGGCCACAGACTGAAGTCTGCGCTACTTGGCGTGCAAGATGCCACAGGGCGTTTGCGCACGGCAACCGCAACAACATTCAAATGCGAAATTGACGCTGCTGAAAGCGCAATGCTATATCCAATACTGTATCCGGCGCGCAAACCACGTATGCAAGCAAAAACCTCTTTCAACTTTTTCCGCGTTCGCCTTGCACGTCACTGCTGGCTGTTGCTGGCAGTGTTGCTGGCCTTGCAACCCGCCGCGCAAGCACATCCCGCCTGGGGTATCGTCGTCGCGCCCGAAGGCACGGTGTATTTCGCCGATGCCGAACGCAATCGCATCTGGATGTTCACGATAGACGGTTACTTGCGCAGGATTGCAGACAAGCGTCATACGCATGCGCTGTTTTACGGCGCGGATGGTTATCTATACGGCGAGATGGTTGAGTACGACGCCAAAGCGCAACGCTGGCTTTCGGGCCGTTGGCGCGCGCAATCGGATGATTTGTTTGAAGTGATGTTACCGGCCACGGCCAACGTGCCCAGTGGCTGGGGCGTATGCCGTGACGCGCAAGGCAACACTTACGACCTTGAACAAAACGATCAAATGGCGCGCCTGATGAAACGTGCGCCCGACGGAAAGGTGAGCGTGTTGGCCGGAGCCGCGCACGGTCATACCGACGGCACGGGCGCGGCGGCGCGCTTTCGTTTTCTCGAAGCAATGACGCTTGGCCCTGACAATATGCTTTACGTGCGCGATAACGCGACGATTCGCCGCGTGACCTTGACGGGCGAAGTGCTGACGCTGGGCGGCAATCCGCTGGGCAACGAACCTCATCCGATGACGGACGGATTGCTGGGACTGGCTGCCGATGGGCGTGGCAATGTTTACGTCGCTGATATGGCGGCGCGCAGCGTGCGACGCATCAACCCCAACCAACAAGTCGAAACGATCTGGCAAAGCAGTTGGATGTGGACGCCTACCGGCGTGGCCGTGCATAACAACGAGGTTTATGTATTAGAGAATCTCGCGCCAACGTCGTGGGCGATTTTTGGCGCATTGGGCATCGGGCCTTACATCCGCGTCTATCGTTTGGGCGCGAATGACGCAGTGGTCAAACTGACGACGGTCTGGGGCGGCACGACGCGCACGGCGGTGGGCTTGCTGGTATTGATGCTGGCGCTCTGGTCGCTGTGGCGCTTGCGCAAAAAGGCCGTGTAGTGCGGATTACTAATCCGCACTACAGAAATCTATGCAACTCCTGCGTGAAAGCACCAACTCATTGGTTACGTTTTCCGCTCACACCTTGCTGGGCACGGGCGGCGAAGCGCAGATTCACGCGCTGCCACAAGCCTCGCATCTCGCCGCCAAAATCTATCACGAGCCGAAAGACGAATACGCCCGCAAGCTGGCGTTGATGTTGGCGCATCCGCCCTTCAGTGACGACGATCATCAAACGCGCGCAGCCATCGTCTGGCCCGTCGAATTGTTGCGCCAACCCGATCACGGCAAACAGATTGTGGGTTTTCTGATGCCGCGCCTGCACGCGATGCGTCCGCTGATGGATTTTTACAATCCGCGCGCGCGCCGTTTGGCGGCACCGCTTTTTACTTATCAATATCTGCATCGCACCGCGCGCAATCTGGCCGCCGCCGTCAGCCGCTTGCACGAACGCGGTTACGTCATCGGCGACGTGAACGAATCGAACGTACTCGTTTCAGAAACCGCGCTCGTCACGCTCGTTGACACTGATTCGTTTCAGGTGCGCGACCCGCAAACCAACGCCGTCTATCGCTGTCCCGTAGGCAAGCCTGAATTCACACCGCCTGAACTCGTACACACGCGCTTCGCCGATCTTGATCGCACCGTTGAACACGACCGCTTCGGCTTAGCCGTGTTGCTGTTTCAAATTTTGATGGAAGGCACGCATCCCTATTCGAGCGTATACGCCGGAGCCGGTGAGCCGCCGCCGCTCGAAGCCCGCATCAGCGCGGGGCATTTCTCTTATGACGTAGCCCGTTCGGCAATCTATCGCCCGATGCCGACTGCGCCTGCTTTCACGACGCTTGCGCCCGCGTTGCAACGGCTCTTTCAGCAAGCCTTCGTCACCGGACACGGGCAGCCGCAATATCGTCCGACCGCGCAAGCCTGGGCCGATGCGCTGCACGCGGCGGAACAAACTCTCGTCACTTGCGCACACAACGCGCAACATCGTTACGGCAATCACTTATCCGCTTGCCCGTGGTGCGAACGCACGCGGCTGCTCAACGGGCGCGATCCCTTCCCTTCTCCGGCAGCCATTCAACGCGGCGAACATCTGCGCAAAGCGGTGCGCAAATCTACGGTGATGGCGTTACCGCCGAGTCCTTATTACCAAACCCACGCCGCTGCGCATCGTTCGTATGGGACGGCATACGGGACGGCTTCGCGCGTCGTTTATGCGTCGAGCGCGCCGCCCGTCGTACCGATGACGGCTTATCTGAATACGCTGAATGCGCCGCCCGCCACAGGACGCGCGCGCTGGTTGATCTTGCTGCAACGCGCGATGGCAGGCGTATTGGCGCTGTCGTTTTTGTTTTTGGGACTAGGACGTTTCGGCGCGCAGTCCTTCGCGCCGCCAACCAAAACGCCGCCGCCCTCGGCAAGAGACGCAGGCGCTTATTGGAAACAACTGCTCGCGCCTGACTTGAAAGTGCGCGGGTTTTCTCACGCCGCAACCGGTCAGACTTATGCGCTGGTCACGAACGACCGCTGGATGACTTTGTGGGATTTGCCTTCCGGCAATCGCACGCAAACGTTTACCAACTACAGCAACGAGCACTTCACGGCGGCGGCATACTCGCCTGACCGCAACCTCATCGTGACGGGCGGCACCCATCCGGTATTGAGTTTCTGGGACGTAGCGACGGGAACCCAACGCCTCACACTCAATGCGCACAAAGGAACCATCAGCACACTTGTCTTTTCTCCCGACGGGCAAACGCTCGCCAGCGGCAGCGCCGATAGCGACGTGCGCCTGTGGGAAGTGAAAACCGGCGAATTGATCGCGGGCTTTGACTCGCATCTTTCTTTCGTGCTGGCGCTCGCCTTTTCGCCCAATGGACATACGCTCGCCAGCGCCGGAGCGGAACCGACCATTCAACTTTACGACCGCAAAAAAGATGGGAAGTGGGAAAACACTCGTTCGCTGTTGAACAGCCCCACGCACGTCATCGCGCTCGCTTTTTCGCCCGACGGGCAAACACTGGCTGCGGCCAATCTGGCGGGCGAAATTCTCTTATGGGATTTGCGACAAGGCGCGTTGCGCGCTACGTGGTCGTTGTCGCGCGAGATCGCTTATGGACTGGCGTTTTCGCCCAACGGCGAATGGCTCGCCTGCGGCGGTTCCGGCGGCAACGTGAGCGTCTGGTCGTTGGACGGCAAGCTGCACTTTGAGCGCCACGGCCACGAATCAGCCGTGCGTGCGTTGGCCTTTTCCCCCAACGGCGCGCAACTCATCAGCGCCGATGTCGGTACGAAATTCTGGCAACTGCCCAGCGGCGAGATTCGTGAAGCCGGCAACGTCGCCGTGCAATATTGGCAAATGACCGAAGGCGAAAAACAACAACTCGTTCACCTGACGCCCTATTGGAAACCGCTTAAAAAGTCCGAGTGCGAAGTAAGCAGAACACACGTCGGACTGGTTTTGATCCGCACGTTAAGCGGGTTGCGCGGTGGGCGCAGCCAGTAACAGGCGGACGATGCGTTTGCAGTTGA
>JABFSD010001177.1 GCA_013140935.1 Acidobacteriota bacterium | reverse complement strand
CCGAGATTCGAGGTCATAATCACGATGCAGCGCGAAAAGTCTACGCGGCGATTGTCGCCCAGCGTCAGCGTACCCTTATCCAAAATGCCCAGCAGCAATTGCCACAGCGCGTCGCTGGCCTTTTCGATTTCGTCGAACAACACCAGCGAAAGTTTGTTGTCGTCGCTGTGCGAACGATCCAGATTTTCCTGCGTCAGCAAGGGCGAAGTCTCACGATGTCCCAAATAACCCGGCGGCGAACCGATCAGCTTGGCGATTTCGTGCGAGTGTTGAAATTCAGCGCAATCAATTTTCGTGACCAGATGTTGATCGCCGAACAGCACGTCGGCGGCGGCTTCGACGACGCGGGTTTTGCCTGCACCGGTCGGCCCCAGAAACAACATCGTACCGACCGGGCGGCCCGGATGGCTCAAGCCCGCAAGATAAATTTGATAGAGGCCGGTCATACGCCGTAAGGCGCGGTCTTGCCCTACGATCAGACTTAGCATGCGATCTTCGAAATCCTGCGCCTTCGGACTTTTGAGATCGGGATTCAGGTAAGTGTGGCTGTGCGCCATTTTTTGTCCGGTGCTTTGGTTGCTCATGTTTTTTCTCCTCAGCGTCGTGGGATTAGACGCAGCCGTATCGTGCTTCCACGTTGAAGATGCTTCATTGCGTTCATTTTGAAAGAACGCTGCTTTTCAATCTCTCTCTCATCGTGAGCTTGTCGCAATAAGTATTACTGTTAGGGAACGCCGTGCGCGCCGTGAAATAACTTCTTTCAAAAGCCTGGTTTCAAAAAGTCCAGCCACGCACTTTCGGGCTAGGTGAGTTCGACTACCTGATTGCGCCGCATCATAGCCTAAGCATTTCAGAGCGGCAATTATCTTTTCCGCATTGGTCGTATATGTTGACTCCGCTTTCAGATGGCGCGAAGCTGCCGCCAACATTACAGCTAGCCTTGCTGGGATTACGATTTTACACTGACTTATTGAGGGGCTGAACCAAAACTAACGTCGCCCTGTTATTGTGACCAACAGCACGCTACGCACTCTCACGGCGTGACAATTCTGAACACCACTTTTCACAAGGAGCTTCTTCATGGAATCCCCAAGACAACTGATGCACTGGGCTGCGGCATTCGTCGGCAGCTTGTTATTGACCCTACTGATGGTAATGACTGCGTTCGCGCAATTCGACACGGCAACCGTCGTCGGCACAGTACGCGACGCAGGCGGAGCCGTCGTACCCAACACGACCGTTACGTTGAAAAACACCGCGACCGGCATCACGCAAACCGGGCAAAGCGACGGCGAAGGCAACTATCAATTTAACAACGTCAAGATCGGCGTCTATCAAATCACCGGCGAAGCCCAAGGCTTTGCCAAAGCCGTTGCCGATAACATTCAAGTCACCGTTGGCGCTCGTCAGCGCGTAGACCTCGCGATGAAAGCGGGCGCGTTAAGTGAAACGGTGATGATTACCGACACCGCGCCTTTGCTCGAAACCGAATCAAGCGTGCGCGGACAAGTCGTACAGCGCGAGCAGATCGTCAACCTTCCGCTCAATGGCCGTTCGTATGCGAACCTCGTCTTGCTTGCGCCGGGCGTGCGCGAATCTTCGACCAACGCGGCGACGGGCGGCGGACGCGAAGCTGCCTTCAACGTGAACGGCTTGCGCGCGACGATGAATAACTTCCTGCTTGATGGCGTAGACAACAATGCCTACGGCACGTCGAATCAAGGCTTCTCTTCGCAGGTCGTACAGGTTTCGCCCGATGCTGTCGCTGAATTCAAAGTGCAGACGAACACTTACAGCGCCGAATACGGACGCAGCGGCGGCGCGGTCATCAACGCGGCTTATCGCAGCGGTACCAATCAGTTTCACGGCAACGTCTGGGAGTTTCACCGCAACACCGTTTTGAACGCCGTCGGCTTTTTCAAACCCGTGAGCGGCGTCAAACCGCCGTTGATTCGCAACCAATTTGGCGCGACGCTCGGCGGCCCGGTGATTCGAGACCGCACGTTTTTCTTTCTCGATTACGAAGGCTTTCGGCAGGTGGATAAGAATGTCACGTTTTCGACCTTGCCGACCTTGCAACAACGCCAGGGCATTCTGACCGGCGACGTACGCGTGCCGTTTGATTTCGTAGATTCGACGGGGGCGACGGTGCGCGCGGGTACGATTTTCACGGCGGGCCAGCGCATCCCGATGACGGCCTTGGCGCGCAAAGTGCTCAATGAGTTGCCCGCCCCCAACATCACGGCGGGCAAGACCGAAACCAATTTCGCCAACAACTACAGCGAGTTGTTGACCAATCGCAATCTCAACGACAAGTTCAACATCAAGCTCGACCACAACTTCAGCACGAAGCTCAATGGCTTTGTGCGTGTCAGCCACCGCAAGGTGAACGAGTTCAACGGCCCCGGTATACCCGGCCCTTCAGGCAGTGGCGGCAACGGATTCATCAACGTGCTGAATCAGCAACTCGTGTTCGGTTCGACTTATACGTTGAGCAACAATTCGGCGTTTGAGGCGCGGTTGGGCATCTCGAAAATCGAAGGCGGCAAACGTCCGCCACTCTCAGGCGGGCCGAGCGTGCGCGAGTTGTATGGCATCACCGGCTTGCCCGATGACCGCACGATCACGGGCGGCTTGACGACGCAAACCATCACGGGGTTTTCGCAACTCGGTCGGCAAGCGACCAATCCGCAATACCAAAATCCGTTCACCGTGAATCCGCGTTTCAATTACACGACGACGTTGGGGCGGCACAGTTTGAAGACCGGCTATGAATTTCTTTCAGTCAACACCGACGTGCAAGACACCAATCCGCTGATGGGGTTGGACACTTACGCCAGCCAGTTCAGCCGCGTCAGCACGACGGCGAACACGATTTACAATCTTTCCGATTTCTTTTTCGGCGCGCGCAATCAATATGAGTTCGCCAATCTGTTAGTCGTCAAAATGCAGCGGCGTTTGCATTACGCCTATGCGCAGGATGATTTCAAACTGAACAGCAAGCTCGCGCTCAATCTGGGCGTGCGATATGAATACGCTTCGCCTTACACCGAAGCCAGCAACCGCCTGTCGAATTTCGATCCCGCTACGAAAACGATCATTCAAGCCAAAGACGGTTCGGCCTATGCGCGCGCGTTGGTTGATCCCGACCGCAACAACTGGGCACCGCGTTTGGGCTTTGCTTATAACCTGATGGATAAAACCGTCGTGCGCGGCGGTTACGGCATCGGCTACGTACATTTCAACCGCATCGGCAGTGCCGATCTGCTGGCGACGAACTTCCCGCAAATCACGCGTGCGAACGTCACGCAAAACGCCGCGTTGCCGCTTTGCACGGGAACGGTGTTCGCCGAAGGTTGTTTCCGTCCGACGCAGGCGGGCTATCCGACCAATCTGCCGAACAACGTCGTGCTGTTTACGCCGCGCGAAACCCGCACGGCTTACATTCAAAACTGGCAACTGTCGGTGCAACGCGAACTGCCCGGCAATATGTTGTTGGACGTAGCTTACGTCGGCAATCACGCCGTCAAGATGTTGATGCTGGCTGATTACAATCAGGCGCGTCCGTTGACGGCGGCTGAATTGGCTTTGCCTGCCGCACAGCGTCCGTCGCTCGATGCGCGCCGTCCCATTCAAGGATTTCGTTCGATCTCGGTAAATCTGTCGGGAGCGTATTCGAACTATCATGCTTTGCAGGTGAAGTTTGAGCGCCGCTTCTCGAAAGGGCTTTACGTACTGAACTCCTTCACCTGGTCAAAAGCGATAGACAATGTTTCGCAGGTGCTCGAAGAACCCGGCGGCAACGAAGGCCGTCCGCAAAACCTATACAACATCGCGGCAGATCGCGGCCCCGGCGCTTACGATCAACCGTTCAACAATACGACGAGCTTCGTGTGGGAACTGCCTTTCGGTAAAGGCCGCGCGTGGATGGACAACGTGCCTTACGCGCTCGACGCCGTGCTGGGCGGCTGGGCGTTGACCGGCATCAATGCGATGTATAGCGGACAAACGGTGAACTTCCGTTATACGCCCGCGCCGGTGACGGCCAATTTGCCTTCCTTTATCGGCGGCATTGCCTTGCGTCCGAACCTGACCGGCAATCCGTTGCTGCCGAAAGACCAACGCACGATTGATCGCTGGTTCAATCCCGACGTAGTTTTCCTGCCCACGCAGGATCAACCTTTTGGCAACGCCGGACGCAACATCGGACGCGGCCCGTCGGTCTATAC
>JABFSD010000396.1 GCA_013140935.1 Acidobacteriota bacterium | reverse complement strand
AGCCGGAATGGGATTACGCGACGGCAGCGTTGATGGGCAGTTCTTATTCAAGCTGCCGCGCCTGTTGCAGTGGTTTTCAGGCAACATCGGTTTTCACCACATTCACCATCTCGCGCCGAAGATTCCGAATTACAAACTGGAAGCCTGTCACGACGCGACGCCGCTGTTTCAGACCGCGCCAACGTTGACGTTGGGGAGCAGTTGGCATTGCGCCAATCTCAAACTGTGGGATGAAGCGCAACAACGAATGATTACTTTCGGCGAGTTGAAACGCCGCGAGCCAGTGGAATTGGCGACGAGCGAAGAAGCGACCGGCGTCGCTTGAGTGTGAAGCACAATCTGTTGATCGAACTGTTGATCAAAAGGCCGCCGCGACGATAAATCGCGGCGGCCTTTTTAGCTTGATCGTGCGCGTTGTGCGCTGTCTTCGCGCAGCCATTTCACCAACGCGGGCGGATGATTTTGCGTCAGCCGCAACGAAGCCGCGAGGCCGTGCGCTTGCGCGGTTTTGTAGGCTTCGTGTGAGAGGCAGGCGATGCGCGGGTAACTGAGTATCTCGGGTAGCGAACGCGGCGCGCAAAGTGTCGCCATCGTTTCAACGCTGGACGCGTCGAAAAACAGCGCGTAATCGAAAGCCGTCTCCCAGAGATGCGCCGCATTTTTGAAGCTGTATTGATGGGTGGCTACGGCTTCGACATAAACGCCGAGTTGATCGAGTTCAGTGCGTAAGGGGGAGCGCGTGGTTTGCGCGAATTCGTCGGCGTGATTTTGCGCGGTGAGCAGCAACATCGTTTTGCCGCGCAACGGTTCGTGTTGGCCGAAGCGGGCTTCCCATTCTGCCGCGAGCGTATCTGCGTTGAATTGCGGCAACACCAGATCGGGCGAAAGTTCCGCTGTGCGCAAACTATTCGCCGCCGCTTTGCCGACGGCGCACAAGCGACGGGCTTCGATTTCCTGCTGGTGATGGCCGAGTACGGCGCAGCGATTCAGACAGGCCGTGACGCTGGCCGCGTTGGCAAAGATCAGCCAGTCATACCAACTGATGTGCAATAACACTTTATCGAGCGGTTCCCAACTCGCGGGTTCGGCGGCGCGCAAACGCGGCAACGTCATGACCGACGCGCCGAGCGCTTCGAGTTGTTGCGCGAGTTCGTCCTGCGAGCGTGCGGCGGCCAACAAGATGCGCCGTCCGTGCAGCGGTTGATGTTGGCGCAAGCGACTTACCTTTGAGGCGACGAGATCGAATTCTGGTGCGGCCGTTTCATGAAAAGCGGCGAGACGCGGCGATGACGTTTCTGCGATCGGCCACGCGCCCGCGCCGGAAAACGCAGAAGCGGCTTGTCGCAAAGGCGCAGCCGGTTCAGCAAAAAACTCCTGGCCGAATGACATCGGATAAAGCTCGGCGAGTTCGTTGACTTGTGCGTTGACGGCTTGATTCGTGCGCGTATGGGTGAGCAAGGTGCGCGCGCCGGCGTTGAGCAATGCGACGGCGAGCGCGCTGCCGCACAAATCGGGCGCGAGCGCATCGCCCTTGATCGTAGCCCGAATCAGTTGCACGGGCGTCGCGCTCGCATCGGCTACGACGCCGGTCAGCGTGAGTTGTGGTGAACCGTTGCTAATCGAATGTGCCGCCGTGATGGCGATAGCGTCACCGGGTTCGCCGTAAAGATTGCGCAAGGCCGCGCGTTCGGCATTCGCCGCATGCCGCGTCGGAGTGTGATTCAACGATTCGAGAATAAGGTTGGTGCGCTGGTCTTCGATACGTGATTGCAAAACGAGTACGCCTTGCCCGACGGCGGGAATGAATTCCGTGGCGTCGAGTCGCGCCGTGATTTGCTCGTCGGCTTGCAACAACGAGAGCGAGAGCGCATCAGCGACGACCGCGTCACACGCATGGGCGGCGAGTTGGTGCAATGCTTGCTCTAACGTGTTGGTGGCTAAAAACGAAACCTGCGGATGTTGTGCTGCGATTTGCGCCCGCCGATGATCGCCTTGCGCGATGACGCGCGCTTCTGCTGGCAGGTCAGCGAGCGAGTGAACCGTCGCGCGTAAGGCTGCGTTCACCAGCAACGCATCGCAAGCGTCGGTGCGTTCGACGACAGCGGCGAGATGTATGTCTTCGGGCAAACGCGGCGAGAGATCGCACAGGTGATGGACGATGACGTCTACGCGACGCGCGAGCAGCGCGAGCGAAGCCTCGTTGAGCCAGTCGCCTGATTGATGCAATGAGGTTTCGCTGGCGAGCAATTCGAGCGCGACTTGCAAGCCCGCGTGCGTGTGTTCGATTTGAGACTTGATGAAACTTGCCTGTCGGACGGCCAGCGCATCGCTGCGCGTACCAATCACCAAATGAGCCATGACGTTGCTCCGTCTGTTTAAATTTTGGATTGTGAGGGTTGCCTGCTTATGGGCAATCGGGGCAGTGCTTCGTTCAAAGGCGGCGCATTGTAGCGAGTGAAAAGCGGTTTGTCGCCCCGCCTATTTTTCGCTGCCGATGGTGCGCAACGCACGCTTGATGATGGCTTGCGTCTCTTGGGTCGGAGACTCTTCCGTCCATAGCGCGCAAACTTCGCGCACCCAATCGGGCTGCGATTTGCTGGCATCATTGAGCCAGTTGGCGACCGAATCGCGCACATATTTCGACTCGTCCGATTTCAACGGTGCGAGAATCGGATAAGCGATTTCGGGGTTTTGTTTGAGGGTTTCAATGTGTTTGCACCACACGCCGCGCGGTCGCGTAGCTTCACTGGCAAAGCGGCGCAGGTTGGCGTCTTGCTCTTTCGTCCATTCGGTGAGCAGCGTGACGGCGTGTGCGAGTTGGGCTTCGAGGTCGGTGCGCACGGCCATCCACGCGATTTCGCGGACGCCGGAATTTTGATCGGTGGCAATCGGGCGCAGTTGCATAAGTTTTTCTTCAAGGCTCAACGTATCGTCGAGGCCGATGACGTAAGCCGCCCAACAGCGCACGGTGTCAGACGGATGCGCGATCAACGCAGCCAGCAATTTATTGCGATTCTTTTGGGGCTTGAGCGTTTCGAGCAAGACGGCGGCAATCACCGGCAGGCATTGCATCTGGGTGCGCTTTTTCAAGGCGCTCACTTGGGCGAACGCAGGCGCGACGGCTTCAGCAAGGTTGAGAGCAGGCAAGACGTTCATCAGCAGTGCGCGTTGGTCAACCGCCAGCCATTCGGTGAGATTGACGCTTTCGATGGCGCCCGTGTTGAGTTGCTTGAGAATCGCCGTCGGAATCTCGCTGATGCGCACTGCGCCTTTGCGTTTGGGTGTGTCAGGCATGATGGGAGCGATAGGAGGAATAGGAGTTATGGGAGATGGCGCAGTGGCTAGGGCCAGCGACAAACCACTAGCCACTAGCCACTGACCGCTAGCCACTATTTTTTCTTTCCTTCCATCCAGCGTTTGAACTGATCCCAACTCGTCATATTGGGACGCGCATCGTCAATCGGCGGAGCTTCTTGCCACGCAGGCCAGTTCTGTTTGACCTCGTTGCGAATCAGATCGGGTACATCTTCCCAACCGTTGACGCGCAAGCCTGCCGTATGAAACACGACGACGCCCGCGCGGTCGCCCATCTTCATCCAGGGCAGAAATTTCGAGATGCGCACCCACGTCAACACGCGGTCTTTGATGGCGTCGGAGTTCGCGTCGAGCAAATCATCCAACGTAGTTTCCGTCGTACCGAATTCCATTGCGTGATACCAGCCGCCGATGTTGTTCTGGAATTCGCCACCCAACGGATTTTGATAAAACAACCGCGCCGCGCCGCCGCCGTTGAGCATGCGTCCGTCTTTCACGAAACCAATGGATGAAGCCGCGCGCGGCTTGCCGTCTTTGTCTTTGGCGAACGTAGCCTCGCGCATATTCACGGGGTCGTTCGCAACGTGTAAGACTTCGAGTTGTTCGCCCGTCCACGGATTCTTCCACGTGCGCAAAATCTCACCGGTCGTCGGGTCGGTATAAATCAACATCTCGCGCGACACCGAACGATAGCCCGTGCCGCGCGCCGCGTCGGTGAAGCTCTTGCAATCGCGCGCGTTGAAGCCGTGTACGTTAAACAGCAAGCGGTCGCGTTCGCCGGGCACGCGGCTATAAACGCGCCCGTGCCACCAATACAAAGCATTCTTGCCATCAGTCGTAGAGCAATTGATCTTGCGTTCGATCTTGATGAGGTCGTCAGGATTGTTCGGATTGAGTTGTCCGGCTTTGACCGTC
>JABFSD010000811.1 GCA_013140935.1 Acidobacteriota bacterium | reverse complement strand
ACGTTGAGTGCAGCCCAAACCTGGGTATTGGCCGGTAAGTTGCCGTCGGCAGGAAATATGTGGCTGAGTTGCGCCATCTCTTTGCTGGCGCTGATCGGATTCTGGTACCTCCAGCCTCATATAAAAAATTACCTCAATCGCATCACGCGAGAAATTCCGCAATATACGCCCGCCGATAAAACAAATACTCGCGCGGCGGCGGCTCCGTCTAGTGCCAGTAAGCTGACTTCCCTGTTTAATCTCATCAATTATTTGCTGCTAAGCGAGGTCGTCAAGTATTTTGCCGTGGCGCTGGGAATCTTAGTGGGAACCGTATTGCTCTTCACCTTACTCGACATTTCGTCTTCACTCAGTAAAAACAACATTAAAGTGAATTATGCGCTCGGATATTTATTTTTACTTTCCCCTCAGATGATTTATTACTTCGCCCCATTTGCCGTTATGCTGGCTTTAGTCGTCACCGCCGCCGCCTTAGCGCGTACCGGCCAATTAGGCGTGCTATTTTATTACACCCAAAATCTGCCGCGCCTTTTCGTCTCGATGTTACTTTTTAGCTTGCTGGTATTGGGTGGGATGCACTTTTTAGCTGAAGTTATTCTGCCTACCACTAACAGCGAGCAAGACGACCGCTTTCGTCGCATCAAAGGCCGCACGGGCGGCGACATTACTTCGGCCATCGCTTTCGACCGGAAATGGGTGCTGGATCAAAACGAAAATGTCGCAGGTTTTAAGGTAACTAACCCCGGCCAGCGTGCCGAACAATTTGACGTATTAAAGCTGCAATTAAAAGAAGAAAACCATTATTTGCAGGAAATTCTGGCTTATCCGCAAGCCAGTGCCGATGCCGACAAAATGCTTTCCGGGACGCCCAGTTTTACGTACACGACCGACGCCGCCGGTCTGGCGCGCTTGCAAACCGCGCCCGCCCAACCCAGTTCATTAAATTTAACGACCGACGTGTTATTCAAGGCTCCCGCTTTTGAGGCGAGCAAGATGTCGCTGGCGCAACTCAAACAATACATACGCGACGTTGAGCGCGTAGGGCTTTCGGTGACTTCGCTGAAAATGGACAAAGCGCAGCGGCTCACGTTTCCGGTAGCCTGCCTGAGTCTGGCTTGCCTGGCGTTCCCCTTGGCTTTTGCCCAAATTCGCCGCAGCCAACGAGGCGGGTTATTAATGGTTGGCATAGGCATCGTTCTCGCCCTGTGTTTCTGGGCCGCCTTGAGCTTGTTTGAAACCGCCGGGAAAAACGGCCTCATCCCGATTGATCTGGCCGCCTGGGCTCCGCATGGGCTTTTTATTTCTTTGGCGGCCGTGTTACACGCCAGACTCAATGCCACTTAACCACAACCTCGGTTGGGTTATCGTGCCTGCCGAAAAGAACAGCGACGCAATCATGACTCAAACACCGACCATTCTCATTGCCGAAGACGAAGACTTAATGCGCACGATTCTGTGCGACCTGCTCACAGACGCAGGCTATCGCGTCATCGCCGCCGCGAGCGGCGAGCAGGCGTTGGAATCATTCGCCGCCGAGCTGCCGGCGTTGACGATCAGCGACATTGCGCTGGGCAAGCTCGACGGCATCGAATTGCTCGACCGCATCAAGCAGATAGACGAGCAAGCCCTCGTGATTATGATTACGGCGTTTTCTTCCGTAGAAACCGCTATCGCCGCCTTGCGTAAAGGGGCTTACGATTACATCACCAAGCCGTTCATCAACGAAGACCTCTTGCAGGCCGTACGCAACGCGCTGCGTCAGGCCGAATTGTTCAGGGAAAATCGTTCGCTGCGGCGCGAACTCAAAGGCCGCTATGATTTCGAAAACATTATTGGTCGCTCTGACGCACTGACCGCGATATTCAAGCTAGTCGAGAAAATTGCCAATACGCCGACCAGCGTGCTGATTCAGGGCGAATCGGGTACGGGCAAAGAACTTATCGCGCGCGCTGTGCATTACAATTCGCCGCGCGCCGACGGCCCGTTCGTTGCCATCAATTGCGGTGCTCTGCCCGAAAACCTGTTGGAATCTGAGTTGTTCGGTTACGTCAAAGGCGCTTTCACCGGTGCGCACGCGAACAAAACCGGCTTGCTCAAGGCGGCTGACGGCGGAACGCTGTTTCTGGACGAAGTCGGCGAAATGCCTGCGCCGTTGCAGGTCAAACTGCTGCGCGCCTTGCAAGAACGCGAGGTCACGCCGCTGGGCGCTACCAAACCCATTCCCTTCGACGTGCGCATCGTGTCGGCAACGAACCGCAATCTGGAAGAAGATTCCCTTTCACAAAAATTCCGTGATGATCTTTATTACCGCCTTGCCGTTATCAGTCTCACGTTGCCTCCATTACGCGAACGGCGCGAAGACATTCCGCTATTGGCGCGTCATTTCGTAAAGAAATATTCGCTGGCGCTCGGCCTCGTCGAACGTCCGCTCAGCGACGAAGCGATGCAGGCGCTTATCAATTACGACTGGCGCGGCAACGTACGCGAACTGCAAAACGCCATCGAACGCGCCGTAGCCTTGAGCGACGACCGCATCGAGTTGTCGCACCTGCCGCCGAAATTACAGAACACACCGCTGGCGATTCGTGATCTGACGGGTCGCGTAATGACGATGGACGAACTCGAACGCCGCCACATTCTCGATACGCTCGAACGCGAGAATGACGATAAGACGCGCGTGGCGGAATTGTTGGGGATTGATTTGTCTACGTTATATCGAAAGCTGAAAAAGTACGGACGGTAAATCAGGCAGAAACGGACGGGATTTATGTGAATCCTGTCCATTTCTACTTCGGGTGGCTTATTCACCATGCTTGTGTTGCTCGTGCGATGAAGCAGGCTTTTCCGTCTTCCCTGCTTTGATCTTCGCCATAATCTTGTCGTACTTCTCTTCGGGCAACACGCGCACCAGATTCATCATTCCCATCATCGAGGCCGTCCAGCCCGGCGCGAGTCCCCAGGTCTCAGGCTTCGCCACTTCGTCATCCATAATCATCATCATGTCCTGCGGATAGCCGGGCACTTGCTTGCGCTCTTCTTCGGTCAACACTTTCGCCGTTTGCTGTTTTTTGACTAACGCCATTTTGCATTTCGGACACGAACCCGCTTTGGTCGAAACCACTTCAGGATGCATGGGGCAAGCGAAAATCTCAGGCGCTGTTTGTTTAACCAACGCCATCTGACATTTCGGACACTTGCCTTCTTTATTCGATTTCACTTCGGGGTGCATCGGGCAAGCGTATAAACCTGAGGCGACTTGCGCCGGTTGCGCAATCGCATGCGAAACGTTTTGCTCAGACGTAGTCATCGCCATCCCGCGTCCCATGCCGGGGCCGAAATCTTCGCTCAACGCATGGCCTTGTCGGAGCATACCCATGCCTTCTTCCATGCCCAGGCCAGTCTGTGAACCGCTGCCATGCGACATTGCCATCGGCCCCACCATCGAAACCATCTGGTTCATCATGTGATGCGGCAAGTGACAGTGCAGCATCCAGTCGCCTTCATATTGCGCTACGAACTCGACATCGCGGGCTTGGGCTACGCCGACCAGCACGGTATTACCCGGATACCACGCCGATGGCGGAATGCGCCCGCCTTCCGTACCGGTCACGTAAAACTGATGTCCGTGCAAATGAATCGGATGATGATCCATACCGATGTTCACGAGACGGATGCGCACGCGCTCGCCCTGCTTCACGATCAGCGGCGTAGTCGCGGGCGCGGACTTTCCGTTCAGCGTCAGCCAGTTGTATTCCATCGAGAGCGTATTCGGTACGTCGTTGTTCGGCAGCAGCGCCCATTCCTGCAAGACCAGCGCGAAGTCTTTGTCGCAACGCGGTTCGTGCGGCGTCTTGGGATGAATGACGAACATGCCGATCATTCCCAGCATTTCCTGCATCGCGCCGTGCGAGTGATAGAAAAACGTACCGTGCTGATTGACCGTGAATTCATAGACGAAGATGCCGCCCGGCTCGACCATCGGCTGGCTGATATAAGGCGTGCCGTCCATCTCGATGGGAATCTCCAACCCGTGCCAATGCACCGTCGTCGGTTCGGGCAATTTGTTTTCAAAGACGACGCGGACGCGGTCGCCTTCGACGACCTCGAACAGCGGGCCGGGTACGCTGCCGTTATAACCCCACGCCATCATCTTGCGCGCCGGGCCCATGTGCGACTTCGGCATCAACTCACACTCGACGACTTCGGCGCGCAGGTTGAACACCTTCACGC
>JABFSD010001205.1 GCA_013140935.1 Acidobacteriota bacterium | reverse complement strand
CGCCGACGATGATCTTGCCGTTGAGCGCGAGCGGCGCGGCGGTCATCGTGTATCCAAGTTTGTAATCAGCCACGACGACATCCCACAGCAGCTTGCCCGTATGCCGATTGAGCGCGACGACGTGCGCGTCGAACGTATTGTGATAAAGCGTATCGCCCAACACCGCCAAGCCGCGATTGGGAATGCCGCAACAGCCGCGCGCATCACTAGGCGTCGTGCGGCGATACGTCCACAGCGGACGCCCCGTGCGTCCATCAAGCGCCGTGATGACGTGCGGCTTTTCGCTGAGATAAATGATGCCGTCTACGACAAGTGGCGTAGCCTCGACCTTGCCCGCATCGCGCATTTGATAAACCCAGGCAGGCTCAAGGCGCGAGACGTTCGTCGTATTGATCTGCCTGAGTGGCGAGAAACGATGGCTTTGATAATTGCCCGAATAAGTCAGCCAGTTGTGCGGCTCGCGTTCGGCGTGGCGGATGCGTTCGTAGGTGACTTGGGCATTGGCTATAAGACAAGAGGAATTGGACAGGATTGACAGGATTGTCAGGATTGACGGGATTAAGCTATAGCAACTGACATCACAACGTTTTCTCAATCCCGTAAATCCTGACAATCCTGTTAATCCTGTCCAATTTCTTCGTGTCTTCTTCGTGTGGCTTCGTGGGCGAAAAATCATCGTTCACCTCGCAGTGTCAGCAGATAAGCGACCAGATCATTCAACTCGCTTTCGTTCATCGTTCCGCGATAACTCGGCATCGAAGTCTTCCCCCAATCTTTATGCAACGCACGCAACTCGCTTTTGAAAAACGAATGCACGCGGCCTGACGGTTCGCGCAGGTGAATCGTGAACGTGTCTTCATTCACGCGCACGCCGCTGAGGCGCTGGCCCGCTTTGGTCACGACGCGTACCAGCAAAAAGTTATCAGCCACCGCCGTACCCGGACGATATTGCGTATAGCTTTTCGGCACATCCGCCGCCGGATCAATCAGTGAAGTGAGCAAATGTTTCGCGCCGCGCCGCAAGCCGATGTCGCTCAAGTCGGGGCCGTAAGCACTGCTGCGCCCGTTCACGATATGACACGCCGCGCAATTGCCTTTGCGCGCATATAGCTGCGCGCCGCGCACGGCATCGCCCGCGACTCGTTCGATAGGACGCTGCCCCAACTCGCGCACATAAGCCACCAGCACTTTGAGTTGCGCGTCTTCCAACCGCGAACTCGGCATCTCGGTTCCGGCGATGCCTGCTTTGATGAGGTTGAATAAAGAGGCTTCGTCAGTTGCGCGCACCAAACGCGGCACAGCGAGCGGCGGGCCTGAATTTCCTGCGCCGGTTTGGCCGTGACAGGCGGCGCAATGCGTTTGATAAAGCTGCGCGCCGCTTTGCGCGACGGCGTTGCTTGAACGCACATTCAACAACAGCGCAAAAAGAAGCGGCAAAAAAAGAAACAGGGCTTTGTTCATTGAGATCGAAGGATTACTTGAGAATGGCAATGACTTTTTGCGCTTCCGCCAGCGCATCTGCAAGCTTGGCCGGCAAGTCGCTGGCAGCATCCGCATAATCGGATTCGTTGCGTAAGCTGCGCAACTTATCGAGCTTGTGCGCTACGCCGTGCGCGCGGCGTTGCAGGAAGTGGCGTTTTATCAGGGAGTGGTCATCGCCGTTATAACGAAGCAACAAGCCGTGACGGTCGCGGGCGTAATTGCGGGCGTGGCAAAAGGCTGCGTAATAAGCGCGGCTGATCGCACAACGAGCCAGCGCATCCGCGTTCAGCGTTGCGGCGTTAAACGTGGCAGGCGCGGCGAGCGCCTGTGCGAGGTTGAGGTATTCAGCCCAATTGAACGCCATAAGCTTAACTGCGCCGCGTAATGCTGCGGCAATCCTGCAACACGTTTATCCATCCGTCGCTGTTGATCATCCCGTCAGCGTAGTGTTCAAAAATGCCCTCAATCACCGCGCTGGCGGCAGCATCATAACCGTCCTTCTGTACATAAAGCGTCAAATGCGGGTCATCAATTTCCGGGTCAACGTAAACTTCAAGCGATAACGCTGCCTTACCGTTAAACTCCGCCAGTGCCAAATCGCAAGCGTGACGTACGACGGGAGCAATGTCAGAAAATTGAAGCACGTAATTGCGCACTTCCGCCGGACGCGGAATGCGAATCCCCTTCGCTCGTAAATCTTTCATTAACGAGTCAGCGGTCGCTACCACTGGCGCAGCGGTTTCAAGCAATACGGCAGTACTCATAGTTCACCTCATTTCGCGGCGGAGTCTAACGCGGTCAGTCTGGCGCGGCAACGACACAAGCGGTATCTTGCGCAACACTTTTCATGCATCAAGAACTCACAGGACAACACTGGCTCATCACCGGTTCGACTGGCATCGCGGCGGCTACAGCGCGGCTGGCGGCGCAGTCAGGCGCGCGTGTATTCATCATCGGCATTGATGAAAACACTTGCCGCGAATTGTTCGCAGAGCTTTCCGTCATTGGCGACGGACACGGATTCGCCGTCGCAGACGTAAGCTCAGCCCCAGCCGTCGAACAAGCCGTTGCCGCCGCTGCGCAACTGCCACGCATTGATGCGCTGTTCAACGTCGCAGGCATTTCAGGACGACGTTTCGGTGATGGCCCAGCGCACGAGTGTACGCCCGAAGCGTGGGACGTGACGCTCGACACGAATGCCAAAAGCACTTGGCTGATGTGCCGCGCGGTGTTGCGCGTGATGCTCGAACAGTCGCTGGATGCGCGCGGTTTGCGCGGAACGATTTTGAATATGGGCAGCGTGCTGGGCGGACTGTCGCCGGAGCCAAAACATTTCGCTACGCACGCTTATGCCGCGAGCAAAGCGGCGATCACGGGGATGAGTCAGGCGATGGCGGCTTATTACGCGCCGCATAAAATTCGCATCAACGTGATTGCGCCTTCGCTCGTACGCACGCCGATGAGTGCGCGGGCGCAAGGCGATGCGGCGTTGCTTGATTACATCACCCGCAAACATCCGCTCGGCGAAACGATGCTCGAACCCGATGACGTAGCCCACGCCGCGCTCTTTTTGCTGAGTCCCGCCGCATCACGCATCACCGGCGAAGTGTTGACCGTAGACGCAGGCTGGAGCGTCACCAATGAATGAATCCTTATGAAAATCGCAGGCATCAATTTTGACCACATGCACATGGGCGACCTGTTGCGCCGCGTGCATGAGCATCCGCGCGCCGAGATCGTAGCCGTGTGCGACGAGACTCCCGAACGAATGCAAGAGGCCGCACGCAATTTCAATTTGCGCGACGAACAGCTTTTCAGCGATTACCGCGCGTGTCTCGAAACCACTAAACCCGATATCGTCATTCTCTGCCCCGCGACGGCGCGGCATGCTGAATACGTTGAAAAGGTCGCGCCGTTCGGCGTTCACGTTCTCGTCGAAAAACCTTTCGCGTCTTCGCTGGCCGAAGCCGACCGGATGATTGCGGCGATGCAACCGACCGGCAAAACGCTTGCCATCAACTGGCCGATGTATTGGTACGCTGGTCATCGCACGGCTAAGCGGCTGATTGACGAAGGCGCGATTGGCGACGTGATCGAAGTGCATTATTACAACGGCAATCGCGGCCCGCTTTATCATCGCGCCGACAAAGTGGAAGTTTCAGAAGATGACGTGCAACGCGAAAAGCCGCAGAGTTGGTGGTACCAACGCGCGGCGGGCGGAGGTTCGCTGCTCGATTATGTGGGTTACGGCACGACGTTGGGGACGTGGTTTCACAACGGCAAGGCTCCGCTCGAGGTCACTACGATGGTGGATGAACCGGCGGGTTTGGAAGTGGACGAACACAGCATCACCATCCTGCGTTATGAAACGGGTTTGTCGAAACTCGAAACGCGCTGGGGCACGATCAGCGATCCGTGGACACAGCAGCCGCTGCCCAAATGCGGCTTCGTGATCGTGGGTACGCAAGGCGCGATCAGCAGTTATGACAGCGAGGCTGCGATCAAGTTGCAAACGCGCGCCGAACCCGCAGGCCGCGAAATTCCGTGCGACGTGCTGATGCCGCCGCAACAAAACGCGATTCAGTATTTTTTGCATTGCCTCGAAACGGGCGAACCAGTCAGCGGGCCGCTTTCGCTCGCCATCTCGCGCATCGGACAACAAATCGTGGATGCCGCCGTGTTGAGCGCGCAGCAAAAACGCACGGTGAAATTGATGCCGTGAGTCGTAGAACAAGATGACATCTTGTTCTACGAC
>JABFSD010000161.1 GCA_013140935.1 Acidobacteriota bacterium | reverse complement strand
GTTTTTCACGGGTTACAACGGCACGCGCAACACGGGCGCTGACGTGCGCGTAGAAGAAATGCTGCGCCAGATCAAACATATTTTGGGCGACGACAAGTGCGAACTCAGCGTGTTGACGCAAAACTTTCAACGCACCGACGGCTATTTCAAAGGCGTCAAACAGATTCACCTGCCTGATGTATTCCCGCCGATGCTTGCGCGCGAAGTGCCGCTGCACGACGGCGTCGTTGCGTGCGAAGGTTCGATGTTCAAGAGCAAGTTCGCCAACGCGCTGACGACGATGATGATCGGTGCGCTGGGCGCAGCTTCAGCACAAAACAAACTTAGCGTAGGTTACGGCGCGGAAGCGGGCGCGATGGATTCGCACGTAGCGGCGCTGCTCAAACGTTATTGCAAAGATTCGCTCATCATCACGCGCAATCCCGAATCGCAGGAAGTGCTGGGCAAGTTCGGCGTGACGACCGAACTCGGCACCGATACGGCGTGGACGTTCGAGCCGCATCCGAAAAGTTACGGCGAGGGCGTATTGCGCGAGCTCGGTTGGGACGGCGAGAAACCTGTGCTGGTCGTATGCCCGATCAATCCGTTCTGGTGGCCGGTGAAAGCTTCGCTCGCCAAGTTCGCGGCCAAGACGCTGACCGGCGCGCACCAAGACAGCCATTACCGCGCGTTTTATTTTCACGAAGCCGGAGCCGAAGTTGAGCGCAAATACGATGCTTACATCACGGCGCTCGCCAATGCCGTCAATCGTTTCACTGAACAGCAAAACGTATTCGTCATTCTCGGCGCGTCTGAAATGCTCGACGTGAAAGCCTGCGCCAAGATGAATGAAAAGCTGCGTGTGAAAGCGCCCGTGATTTCGTCAGATGATTACAACATGTATGAGTTCGTCAGCATTTTGACGGCGTGCCATCTGATGGTTTCGTCGCGCTTTCACGGCATCGTGACGTGCATGTCCGCGGGCGTAGCCTCCGCCGGTGTCACGATGGATGAACGCATTCGCAACCTGATGAATGAGCGCGGCCAAGCCGAGTTGCTCTTGACCGTAGACGACCCGCAACTCGAAGAGCGCCTCGTCGTCATCCTAGACAAACTCGCCCAAGATCACGAAGCCATCCGCGACGGCATTTACCGCACGGTCGCCAAAAACCTCAAAGTGATGGCGCGCATGGGCGTTTACTTTGAAGAACACCTGCAACGCCGCTACCCTGAGTTTCCGATTCGGCAGGGCGTGCAAGGGTGGGAAAACTATTTGCCGCCGTTGAGCGCGAATTTGCGCAAGTTGTTGGAAGCGTATGGCTAAGGGGGTAAAAGGATTCAGGTATGAGCAAAGGTCAAATGCGTGAGCTGTCATCCAACGGAATTTGGGTAAACAAGTATGGCTTTCCAGGACTGGCCGCTATCTTTACTTGTTACGCTGCCATCGCGCCGTTGCTCAATCCAAATGAAGTGCATCCGCCAATGATGCTCAAAGCATTCTCCGCTCGTTATTTCATCACTGTGTTGGTGGCGGCAGCGGTCACGCTATGTCTTTGCCTCACGTTAGGCAGGCTGAAAGAAGTGTGGATGAATGATGAAATGCTTGTCGTTAAAGGCGTGATGAGGAAAATAGTGATTCCGCTGTCGCAAGTCTCAGAGGTGCAGGTTAATCATGGCCGTTCGCACTCAATCACAATACTCTTGAGTACACCTTCTGAGTTTGGCGATGAAATTACGTTTGAGCCTGCGGGGTTTATCGTCTTGAGAAATCAGGCAGAACAATTTGCGCGAACGATTCGTGCGACGATAGAAGCCGCACAACATAGAGTTTCCGTAACCGAAAACACTGACAAGGCTCAGAGCTTCTTCGCGGCTCCGCCGCAGTGATGTATGGAAAGGCTCTGCCTTTCCACGACGTACCTTGAACTTCATCGGGCTACGCCCGTAACGTCATTGCGCTCAAGGCGCATTGAAAGAGCGAGTCGCATCTTGCTCAACTGACATCAGGGGCGTAGCCCCACAGGCATTTTTGCTTTCCGAAAAGGCACAGCCTTTTCGCACATCACTGCGGCAAAGCCGCGAAGACTATGAATGAGGTAAACAACGCAGATGAGTCAGAAGAAATCATCACGCCAGAGGGTTGGGTTTTGCGTCCGCGCCCACGCCCGTCTACGGATGTCACGATTCGTATGCCGCTGGATGTAGTTGCTTCGATTGAGGGGGTTGCTGCGAAACGCAATATTTCGCGCGAAGCCCTGATTCGATTTTATGTCGGGCAGGGGTTACGACAAGACCTTTACCCTTATGATTTGCTCACGGCAGCCAAACAGGTTCTGTCGAGTCACTTTCAATCTGAGGAAGAAGTCGCCGCTATCTTGAAGGACATTCAAAGTGTAGCGGCAACTTCGAATACCCCTTCAGATTTTCAAGAGTTTCGAGTTCGCTGGTGGGCCAAGCCTGGCAAATCTGAGCTACCAGATTGCGCTGCATAAGCTGTTGGAGGAAGTAGTGATGACAACCATTCACGCACAAGCCGTTGGCGAACAAATCATTTTGTCGAAGGATCATTGGGAACGGCTGCTGGCAGTGGCGCAACGCACGGAATCTGTTTCCGTTGAATACACGGAAGATGAACTGATGCAGTTTTGCAAAGCGACGCGCCTGTCAGCTTTCGGCAGCGCCTTCGATTTCTGGTTTGATGAAGGCGAAGACATTTATACGCTGGAAGACGGAGAGCCTGTCTAAATGAACTTTCTCGAAAACATCTTCGATCACCTTTACCAAGCGGGCGATGCCGTCGTCGTGCAGGAGATTCATTCTGACGCCGAGTGCAAGGTCGTGCCAACCACCGCCAACCAGTTGCTGGCGCTGGTACGCGCGGCGCGCACCTTTCTGCGCCAGTCGCGCCTGCAACCCGGCGACCGCGTAGGCTTGCTCGCGCCCAATTCAGTTCAATGGATTGCGATGGATTTGGCGCTGATGGCCGAGGGCGTCATCGTCGTACCGCTTTATGCACGGCAGGCTCCGCACGAACTCGTGAAGATGTTGCAGGATTGCGGCGCGGGCCTCGTCATAAGCGCCGACGAAGCCTTGCGCAAAGGTCTCGCCGATCACTGGCCTGAAGCGCCCAATGCTTTCGCGCCGCCGCTGAAATTGTTTAAGGACATCTTCGCTACCTTGCCTGACGCGGCGCTGGCTGATGTGCCTGATCTGCGTAATGCGAAAGACATTGTGACGATCATCTATACGTCGGGCACTTCGGGCGAAGCCAAAGGCGTGATGCTCGACGTGAGCAACTTGAATCACATGGTTCCTTGCACGGGCGCACGGCTTGAACAGTTGATGCAAGGCAGCACGGCGAGTACGCCCGATCAGATTTTTCATTACCTGCCGTTTTGTTTCGCGGGTTCGTGGTTGCTGCTGCTGACGGCGCTTTCCCGCAACAGCGTTCTGTCGCTCTCGACCGATCTCAATAAGCTCGCTGACGAACTCAAACTCGCCCAGCCGAACTATTGTTTGAACGTGCCTACGTTGCTTGAACGCATTCGCACCGGCGTAGAAAAACAAATCGCTGAAAAGCCGGGCTTCATTCAGGCGATTTATCAAAACGGCAAAGCCGCGTGGTTGCGCAAGTACGAAAGCTCATCAGGCGGATTAGACGCGCTGTGGCAAGCTCTGGCGCGTACTTTGATATTCAACAATGTCAAACAAAAGATCGGCGCGAATCTCAAAGCGTTGATTTGCGGTTCAGCTCCGTTAAACAAAGAGACGCAGCTTTTCTTTGAGATGCTGGGCATCAAGGTGTTGCAGGTTTACGGCTTGACCGAGACGACGGCGATTTGCACGATGGATGACCCGAACGATTACACGCCCGGTCGCGTAGGCCCCGCCATCCCCGGCATCGAAATGAAGCTGGGCGAAGGTGGCGAATTGCTGATTCGCGGGCCGCATATTTTCGCGGGCTATTGGAACAAACCCGAAGCGACGGCGGCGGCATTCGCGCCCAGCGAAATCGGCGACTGGTTCCGCACGGGCGATCAAGGCGACGTAGACAACAAAGGCCGATGGGCGATCATCGGGCGCGTCAAAAACCTGCTCGTACTCAATTCCGGCCACAACGTTCCGCCCGAACCGATTGAAGAAAAGCTCGCGTTCAACCTGCCCGCCGCCCAGCAATGCGTCGTCGTAGGCCACGCGCGCAGCTTCGTCGCCGCGCTCATCACCGGCGACATCACCGACGCGCAAGCGCAACAGGCTATCG
>JABFSD010000549.1 GCA_013140935.1 Acidobacteriota bacterium | reverse complement strand
GCGGATTCACTACGGCTGCGTTGGATATGACTGCGCAAAAATTGATGCGCAATTTTGATACGACCCACGGCGGATTCGGACGCGCGCCGAAATTTCCGCCTTCGATGACGATGTCGTTTTTGTTGCGGCAATACGCGCGTACGAAAGACGGCGGCTTGCTCGCTGCCATCGAACTCACGCTCGACAAGATGGCGTGCGGCGGGATGTATGACCAACTGGGCGGCGGCTTTCACCGCTATTCCGTAGACGAACGCTGGCTCGCGCCACATTTCGAGAAGATGCTTTATGACAATGCTTTGCTTTCGCGTTTGTATCTCGATGCCTGGCTCGTTACGCAAAAACCTTTCTATCGCCAGATCGTCGAAGAGATTCTTGATTACGTCATTCGTGAAATGACCAATGCCAACGGCGGTTTTTATTCGACACAAGACGCTGACAGCGAAGGCGAAGAAGGCAAATTCTTTGTCTGGACTCCGGCTGAGATTACGGCCTTGCTGAGTGAAGAAGACGCGCGAATGTTTTGCGCTTTCTTCGACGTGACCGAAGCGGGCAACTTTGAAGAAGCGAACATCCTGCACGTTGACGACGCTTTTGAGACCGTCGCCGAACGCTTGCAAGCCGCGCCCGAACGCTTGCAACAGGCTTTGCACCGAGGCCGCGAGATTCTTTTCCAGGAACGCGAAAAACGCATCAAGCCTTTCCGCGACGAGAAGATGCTCACCGCCTGGAACGGTCTGATGATGCGCAGCTTCGCCGAAGCCGCACAGGTTTTAGGCCGAACTGATTATCTGGAAGTCGCGCGCCGCAATGCCGAATTTGTGATGGCAAATTTATGCAAAGACGGACGGCTTTTGCGTACGCACAAAAACGGTGTGAGCAAGCTCAACGCTTATGTCGAAGATTACGCTTATCTCGCTGACGGTTTGCTGGCGTTGTATGAAGCGACGTTCGACGTGCGCTGGTTCAACGAAGCGCGGCAACTCACCGACACGATGATCGCGCAATTTTGGGATGAGCAGGATGGCGGATTTTTCTTCACCAGCCACGACCACGAAACGCTCATCAGCCGCACGAAAGATTTTTATGACAACGCTACTCCGTCGGGAAATTCCGTCGCGGCACACGTGTTGTTGCGGTTGCATCTGTTCACGGGCGAAGCGCGTTATCGTGAATTGGCCGGTGCGATTTTTGCGTTGATGAAAAACATGCTCGACCGCGCGCCGAGCGGCTTCGGACATTTGCTGTGCGCGTTGGATACGGCCATCAGCACGCCTTATGAAATCGCCGTCGTAGGCAATCCCAACGATGAAACCACAGCAGAGTTGCTAACGACGGTTTTTCAACGCTACTTGCCCAACAAGGTCGTAGCGTATGCGGCACCTGATGACGCGGCGGCGTTTGCGGCGATTCCCTTGCTGACCGGACGCACTACGCGCGAAGGCAAGGCGCAGGCTTATGTGTGCCGTCAGTTCACCTGCGCGGCTCCGGTGACGGAGGCGGCGGCGTTAGAGGCGCAACTAACCGCTGAACGCTATTGAAACAGCGTGTAAAATTGACAGCCCTATGAGGCATCTATATGATTCGCCTTCATTTTCAGGCGGAATAACAACAGTCACTCCCTCTTGTTTTATGACCCGCGCAACCTTGCGGTGGCGCTTTTCTTTATCTTCACTATCTTCACTATCTTGGGGGGTGTGACTGAGATACAACAATTGACCATGCCAACATTAGGCCAGGAACTAAAGCGATTGCGCGAAGGTCGCGGCGTATCGCTTCATCAAATTTCAGATACGACCCACATCGGGGTGCGCTTTTTGCAAGCCATCGAGGGTGACACTTACGACATTCTGCCCGGCGGAATTTTCAACCGCGCCTTCGTCCGCAAGTTCGCCGCCAAGGTCGGCATGGACGAAGAAGAGGCCATTTCCCTTTACGAAAAACAGATTGAAGAGATGGGCGGCGAAGAAGGCCCGCGCAACAATTACCTGCGCGCCGAAGAGTTCGAAGAAAAGAAGGCCAGCTTCAATTGGTTAGGCACGGTGATTTTGCTCGCGGTGCTGGGCGCAGGACTTTATGCCGCGACGATGTTTTTCAAAAAACAAAGTACGCCCCCTGAACCGAACCCGTTGATTGCGCAAACGTCTCCCACAATCGAACCAACGGCTACGCCGGACGCGGCGGCAAGTCCGACCACTTCGCCCAGTCCCGGTGCTTCGCCCGAAGCCTCGCCGACGGCCAGTCCTGAAGCGTCGCCCGCAATGACGCCGCCGCCGGGCGGTATGCTGGTGCGGCTCGAAGCCGTCAGTGGCGAATGTTGGGTGAGCGTCAAAGTGGACGGCCTGACCACGCGGCAACAAAGCGTAACGCCCGATACGCCCTTTGAAGTCACGGCGAACGACAAACTTTATTTTTACAGCCTGGGCAATTACCCCGTGCTGAACATCAAGGTGAACGGGCGCGCGCTCAACCCCGACAAGCTCGCCCCCGAACGCCGTGGCGTAGTCGTCAAAAATGTACTTATTACCAAAGACAACTACCAAACCCTGCTCAATTAGCGCGCGTGATTACGCGGCGCATCACAGGCCGTTCGCGCGGCTCATCGCCTGCGCCTGTTCGCCTAAATACAAACCGACAACCTGAAACCACACGCACCGCGCAGCCGAAATCCTGCGCGGTTTTTTGTATTCAAAAACTGACAACCGACCACTGGCTACCGACCACCAATTAAGTATGCTGACTGAAAACCTGCTCGAAGCTCTGACTTTTGACGACGTGCTGTTAATGCCCGCTTATTCCGACGTGTTGCCGACCGAAGTCGAAACGGCGACGCACGTGACGCGCAACATTCAACTCAACATCCCCTTGCTGAGTTCGGCGATGGACACCGTCACCGAAGCGCCGATGGCGATTGCCATTGCGCAACAGGGCGGCCTGGGCGTGATTCACAAAAACCTGACGATTCAGCAACAACGCGACGAAGTGGATAAGGTCAAACGTTCCGAATCCGGCATGATCGTTGATCCTGTGACCATCACGCCGGATCGAAAGATCCGCGACGCGGTCGCCGTGATGGAACGCTTCCGCATTTCCGGTGTCCCCATCGTCGAACCCGACGGCAAGCTCGTGGGCATTCTCACCAACCGTGACTTGCGTTTTGAGACGCGGCTCGACCTGCCCATCGGCGAAGCGATGACCAAAGACAATCTCATCACCGTGCCCGTAGGGACGACGTTGCGCGAAGCCGAAGGCATACTGCAAAAACACCGCGTCGAAAAGCTGTTGGTCGTGGATGACAATTACCGCCTCAAAGGACTCATCACCGTCAAAGACATTCAGAAAGCGATCAAATATCCCCTCGCGGCCAAAGACGATCTCGGACGGCTGCGATGCGCGGCGGCCCTCGGCGCGACGGGCGATTTTCTCGAACGCGCCGCCGAACTCGTCAAAGTCCGCGTAGACGTTCTCGCCGTTGACACCGCCCACGGCCACAGCATTCGCGTAATCGAAGCCGTCAAAGCCATCAAACGCAAATTCCCAGAGATTGATTTGATTGCAGGCAATGTCGCTACGGCAGAAGGAACGAAAGCTTTGATTCAAGCGGGCGCGGACGCGGTTAAGGCCGGCATCGGGCCTGGCTCGATATGTACAACGCGCGTCGTCAGCGGCGCAGGCGTACCGCAAATCACTGCGATTGCCGAGTGCGTAAAAGCGGCGGCAGGTTCTGGCGTACCGATCATTTCTGACGGCGGCATCAAGTATTCCGGCGACATTACCAAAGCCATTGCGGCGGGCGCTGACAGCGTAATGATCGGTTCCCTGCTCGCAGGCACAGACGAATCGCCGGGCGAAATCATTTTGTACCAAGGCCGCAATTTCAAAGCCTATCGCGGCATGGGTTCTATCGGCGCGATGCGCGAAGGCAGCAAGGATCGTTACGGCCAGCACGACGTAGAAGCCGAAAGCAAGCTCGTCCCGGAAGGCATCGAAGGCCGCGTGACTTATAAAGGTTCGCTCGCCGCATTGGCGGGACAATTGGTGGGTGGCTTGCGCGCGGGCATGGGTTACACCGGCTGCCGCAGCATTGCCGAGTTACAACAAAACGCGCGCTTCATGAAAATTACGGCGGCGAGTTTGAAAGAGTCGCACGTTCACGACGTCATCATTACCAAAGAAGCGCCGAATTATCGAGTGGAATAAACGTTTAGGCTTCGTTCGGAAATAAATTAATCAGACGCCTCGTTTAG
>JABFSD010001223.1 GCA_013140935.1 Acidobacteriota bacterium | reverse complement strand
CCAGGGGATCGTCCACGGCGGCGTGATCGCGGCCCTGCTCGACACGGCGGCCACCCTGGCGTTCCTGACGGCTGCGGCCCCGGGCGAGGACGTCACGACGATCGAGTTCAAGGTGAACTTCCTCTCCCCGGTGGTTCCCCGCGCTCCGGGCGATCCGGGCGGCGAAGCGGGCATCGGAGGTGAGGCGGTCGTCCGGGCGGAAGCCACGGAGATCCACCACGGCCGGCGCACGCGCACGGCCGAAGCGCGCCTGCTCTCCCCGCGGCGCTCCTCCGATGCGCGCGGTTCCGAGCGAACGGCCGCGACCGGACTGTTCACGGCGCTCGTCCTCGAGAAGTGAGCCCGGGTCACGCAGGGCGCCCCGGGCCGTTCGAGATCGTCACGTCGGCGACCGTGCCCCCGCTCGAACAGGTGCTGATCGAGCGGATCGCCGGCATCCGCGCCCGCGACTCCTGGGCCCCCATCCTCGTCGTCGCCCCGACCGGCCGGATCCTGACGAGCCTGCGCCGGCTCATCCTGGGGCGCGGGCGCACGATCTGGGCGGTGCACCTGCTGCACCACCGGGCCCTCGCCGAGCGGATCGTGGAATCGGCGGGCGCCCGGCCGCTGCGCGTGCTGCGCGGGCGCCAGCAGAAGGACCTGGTGGCCGGGCTCCTGTCCGGGATCCGGGACAGGAATCCGCTCGAAAGATCCGCGAGCGAATCGGGCGGCGCGCTGTCGGCGCTGCTCGCCTCGTTGCGGGACCTGCGCGAAGCGCTCGTTCCCCCGGGCGCCCTCGACGGCGAGGCCGGCCCGCTGCCGCTCGCGCGGGTGTACCGCGCCTGGAGTTCGGAACTGGAACGGCTCGAAGGGGCCGGCCTGGGAGACGCCGTGTCCCTCGCGCGTCAGGCGGGCCGGCTCGCCGCCGGCGCGCCGATCATCGAGCGGGCGGCCGCGGTCCTGCACTTCGGCGCCTACGATCTCACCGGGGCGAACCGCGACCGAGACGTTGTTCACAACCACGCGACCGCGATAGGTGCGTTTCAAATTTTCAGCGACCAATGCTTCGTGGAGCGTAGCAGGTAAGCGGCCTGACGGGCTTCTTGAAAGATCGGGAAAAGGGTGAGTATGTGCGCCGTTCAATTTGGCAGCAGCGCTGGATTCTTGCTGTTGCCCTGAACTGGTAAAAAATCTGCCGAGCGCGCCAAAAGCCAAAATTTTCCCTCTGCTCCTTCTGATGAATTTCGTGCCGTGAGTTACCGTGAGATAGTTGATGTAGTTACGACCACAAAGGCTTTTCAGATGTAACCGGTGGCACGTTGCTCAATTAGTTTTAGGGGCGATTCGATGCGTGGTTCGCACTCTTTTTTTACCGGTTTCATCAACGGCCTGCATCCTAGCATCGCGTAAAAAGAGCGTCAATTGCGGGCTTTTTGACGTAGTCTCACGTTCACGATCTTCTAAAAACGCAGGCTTGCCCGTCAGTACCGCCGCGTCAGTGGCCGCCGTATAAACCAGCAAATCACCCGTTCCGCGCCGTTGCGGTTGCGTGAGAATTACGTTTTGTGCGGCGGTCAATTGCGAAAGTTTTTTATTCTCATCCATCACCGCATCGGCTTTGGCCGCGTCAATCTGATCGCTCGCCTGACGAATCTTCACCTTGCCTGCGTAATGTGCAGTGCGCACCTTGTCGTCATAAACCAAATCATCCGCGCTCACAAACACGGGGACGACTTCTTTCTTCTTCAGCTCAGGTTTGCTCGCGTCTTTAGTCACTTCAGGTTTCGGTGTTGCGTCAGGCTTCGTGGCTTCTTTACCTGCGTCAGTCTTCGGCATTTCGACTTCGCGTTCAACGCTGTAAAAAGCCGATTGCACGTTGCCCCAGGCATGCATGGTAGATTCGCCTTTATCGAGTTCGAGGTTGTCGCCGCGTACGAAATCGTCTTCCTGCCACGCGCGCGCATTGCCCTGATAACGCGCAGCGGCTTCGCGGTGGCGCACCGTCGCCGTGTCGCTCGCAATCGTCACCGGCGCTTTGCTCTTCTTGAACGGAGCCGCGCCGCCCGTCGTGTCGCGGCTGTAATAAGTCGTGCGCACCTTGCCGCGCGCGTAGCTCTCGCCCGTGTCGAGGTTCGCGTCAATCTCATCGGCATTGGTGCGCGCGTTGTCGTCCCACAACACGGGCTTGCCGCGCAACGCGACCATTTGTGCCACCGCGTCGTAAGTCCCGCGTTCCGCCGTACTGTTGCGGTCGTTGTCGGTGTATTTCATCTCGCCGTCAGCGACCATATCCAGCACGTCCTGCGTTTCAGGATGCAGGTTTGCGGTGAGCTTGTTAGCTTTCAACGAACGCTTGCCCGACTTCGGTTTTTCATTCGGTTTGGTGGGCTTTGGTGGAGGCATCATCAATTCAAAATCGGCGACGGCGTCGCCTTCGGCAATCGCGGTTTTCAGCAAGTTTTTCGTCGCCATAAACTCCGCATTGAATTTCGTCGCGTGCAAAATTTTGCGCTCTGCTTTCGGCGTAACCTGCAACGGCGTAATCGTCATCACCGCTTTGCCATTGGCTTCGACGCGCGCCAGATATTTGCCGTCAGGTTGAAAGACAGATGACACCGTGTCGGATTCCAGCACGCGCTCAGACGAACGCACTACGATAGCCGGGGCCTTGGGATCAGGCTTTTGCGTTTCATCCGCCGCAATGATTTTCAGCGTCGTGCGGCCTTGGGTGTTGAGCGTTTGCAACACGCTGCCATCTTTGGTCGGCACATAATTGGCTTCGATGCGTTCGGCTTTCAACTCACGCGGTGCGTCTTTTTCGAGCGAACGCCCTTGCGCGCCGCCGACGGCAACGGCTTGTTTCAGTTCCTGCCGCTCGTCGAAAAAGAAATCCATATCCCGCGACTGAATCTCAGAAGTCTTTTGCGGCGTCACTTCTTTCAAATAAGCATTGCCGCGTAATTCGGCGTTTTTCAGTTGCTGGGTTTTTACGTCGAGAAAACCTTTGATGCTGTCGGCCTTCGCGGTTTGTCCGCCTTGCGTAATCGTCGCGTTGCCTTGCGCAAAGGCTTCGCCTTTCAAAGCGTCGTAAATTAGGTGCTGCGCTGTCAGTTCTGTTGGTGGTCCGGGTTTATCTTTCACCGGATGCTGGCGAATCAGATGAGCATCTTTCACCAAATCGGCCACTTTGGTTTTGACGTAATAGATCGCTCCGACCGAAGTGCCGCTGACTTCGCCGCGCTTGAATTGCACCGGCTGATCGGTCGTAGCGACCTCCGTGTTTTGATCGTAGCGCAAAAGTTGCGTCGTGATTTCAGCCCCGTCACTATTGACCAATTTTACATTGCCTGTGCATTCGACTTGTCCGGCTTGTTGGTAATAAACGCCGCGTTCGGCTTCTAGTTTTGATTCTTCTTTGCCCTCGGGACCATTGGGCAGATAAGAAACTAATACGACTTTTTCCAGTTCGTGCCGCCCGTCGGAATAAGTCGTGTCTTTCGCCGCCGTAAGCAAATAACGAGTCCTGCCGTTTTCGGCTTTCGAAGCACGCGCATCATTGGTAACAGAAACGACGCTGGTTGAGAGCACCGGCTGAGGCAATTCAGGTTTCGCGGCAGGCGGCTTTTTCGCGCCTTTATAAAACGCTCCGGCAATGACGGCGATGACCAGCAGCAAAACCGAAACAGTAGCAACAGGCAGCAAACGCCCGCGCCGTTCGTACCACCACATGGCAAATTTAGAATGTTGTTTTGACATCGTTTCGTGATTATAGAGGGCGACGCAGTGTCCGCCAATTCTTGCGCCTGTCAGGTAAACCTGTCAGTCTTTTTTTTTGCTGGGTGGTGCGCCAGCGAGACGCTGGCGCACGACAGGAACACTGGCACACTTGTGGCATCCCGCTTGCAGATTCGCAACCGCGCATTTGTCCCCGCGCTGAGACTTGAACGCATGAATCAAAAAGTGACCCGATCAGTAACACTGATTTATAACCCGACCGCAGGCCGCTTGCGCCGCGACCCTGAATTGCTCGAACGCCTCGCGCTCGCGCTGCAAGACCGTGGGTTGACAGTGACGTTGGCTCCGACCGAACGCGCACACCACGCCGCTGAACTTGCGCGCGCCGCCGTCCAGCGCGAAGCCGATTGCGTGTTGGTGCTGGGCGGTGACGGTACGATCAACGAAGCCGCGCAAGGCGTCATCGGTTCGCGCGCGGCGTTAGCGTTTTATCCTGGCGGCACGGCCAACGTATTCGCCAAAGAACTCAAC
>JABFSD010000199.1 GCA_013140935.1 Acidobacteriota bacterium | reverse complement strand
GGTTATAGCAAAGACCTCAAACTTTGAGCGATCAAGCCGGGTCAAAACCGTGTCTATAATATCAAATCGATTAATGATTCCTGCGAAATGAAGAACTTTAATCATCTTTCCAGTTATCACACAATGATTGAAATCTTAGATAGAGAATTCCGCCAATTCTAGCTAAGTTTCCTATTATCGCATTAATGGTGTTTATTAGAAATAAGAGGTTCGAATCGAGAGGCAATATCGTCCATGGAATAAGCGGCCAATCCCTCCTGGAATCCGACGTAAATTGAGGTGGAAAGCACCACTCGATATATCCGCCACAAAATCGGCGTGGGCAGTTGAAATTGTTCAAGTAGGTCGCATAAATCAAACAAAACTTTTTGAGCTAGGCCAGTAGCCAGAAAACGTTTCATCTGCTTTCGTAACAGTAAAAGAGAGCTGTCATGCTTCAAAAACGGCGGTAAATTCTCTCGCACCAGATTCAACCGAGGATGTTTTTCGCCATATTTCAGCCAGAATAATGGCTCCTGCTGCGAGTAAAGCCTTTGGCGGCGGCAATAATCTCGAATTGAAAACCCCGCCCAATCGTTATGTACCGCAACAATTGAAGGAAAGAATAGTATCTTGATGCCTAATTCCCAGGCCCGAATAGCTAAATCGAAATCTTCAACGCTTGCACCACCGAAGTTTTCGTCAAACCCACCCAACTGTACGAAATCTGCTTTCGGCAGTGAGACAACTTGGCCCGTCATCCAAGATGCCTCTTGAATATCCGATCCGGGTGGGATGAAACCATAAAGCGATTTGCGGTATTGTCCGAATGGAGTTCGCTCCTGCTCCGGCAGGTTTATCACTTGTCCCATCGCCCAACATCCAGGATTCGCACGAAGCGCCGTGTATTGACGATCAAGATAATCCGGCTCAACCAGAATATCGTTATCCAAAAAGCTGAGGTATTCCCCACCGGCAGCTTCTGCACCGGCATTCCTCGCCGCCGCTACGCCAAGTTTTGCTTCGTGAAGCAGGCGCAACTTTACGGGAAACGATTGCCGCAGTACCACATCATCAGTGTCATCTGTCGAACCATTATTGATAACGATAACTTCCCAATTTTCAGCAAACTTCTGTTTCGCCAAGTTAGCCAGCGTCTTCGCCAAAGCGTCTGAGCGGTTATGAGTTGGGATAACTACACTGATTTTCATCGCCGTAACGTTCAAGATGCTTTTTGGACCAGGTAGTTACCGATGGCTAAATTATTCAACCCAGACTCATCAAGAACATGTAAGGCATCCTCTGGGCGACTGACGATTGGAAAACCATGAAGATTAAAAGAGGTATTCAGCAGGATACCGCGCCCAGTAAGCTTTTCAAACGATTCGAGTAGCGAGTAGTAACTCGGATTCCAATCTCTATAGACGACTTGTGGCCGTATGGTCAGATCATAAGGATGGCAAGCAGCTCGGAATTCATTTACTTGCTTAGTTGAATCGAACGCCAAGATCATATAAGGGGCGGGCATTTTTTTTGGATTGACAAAATAATCACTCTCCCGGCGATCAATCAACGACGGTGCGAATGGCATCCAGAAATCGCGGGATTTTATAGCGTCGTTGATTACTTTCACTACATCCGGTCTGGACGGATCGGCCAGAATAGAGCGATTGCCCATCGCACGTGCGCCGAATTCCTCACGCCCTTTGAACCGCGCGACCACTTCTCCATTCGCTAATAACTCTGCAGCGGCAACCTCAACCTGATCGAACTTCCGAACAGAGACCTGATTTAAGAAGGAATAGTCTTGTATCGCCTGCCCAATTTTGTCGTCGTCATATTCTGGCCCTGTATAAAAGTTTTTTAGGGGTTGCATTGAGCGATAGTCGGCGTGTTGTGCATAAGCATTGTAAGCAGCACCTATGGCGTTCGTTTCATCTCCGCAGGACGGGAAAATGAACAACTCCTCGACTTCTGGTAGTTCTAAAATAACCTTGTTCATTTTAACGTTCATGAACACTCCACCTGAAAGTGCGACCTTGTGAATCCCTGTAGCGCAAATACAATTCCTGACCCACTCAGAAATAAATTCTTCAGTGAATCGCTGAAGTCCTCCGCAAATCGCATCAAACCGCCGCAATTCGAACATCTCTTGCAAATAACGAAAGCTGTTATAGGTTTCAGGGCAACCGTTTCTTCGTCCCCATTTTATTCCACTCGAGCCTACAAACTCGAAAAGCTCTCTCAGTTTTTGGTAGATATCCTCAGAAGACTTTACACTCGCATAAGGTGCCATCCCCATTAACTTATATTCGTGCTCCAGCGGAACCATGCCCAGCAAACAGGTCACCATACTGTAAATAATCCCAATGGATTCCGAATCATCAACCTCAGCCAGACACTCTAGCTTACCATTCCGTCCAACATTGACCGTCGCGCAGATACGATCACCACTGCCGTCGTTGGTCAGCACTAGCACTTCTTCTTCAAACCGTCCCCAGCCAAAATAGGCCGATGCCGCGTGCGCTTGATGGTGGCCGATGTCAACGATCTTTTCTCTAGCAATTCCAAGCCTCAACAGGCCGTTTACGCGATTTTGCCAACGGGCTTGGTCACGCTTCCTCCAATAAGGAGTGCGACGGTAAACATCCTTCACAACGCCCCGATAAAGAGTCTCAATGGCGAAGACCTTAGCCTTTTCTTTCCAATATCTAGTACCCGAATCAACGCCGTTACGATACATCGCAATGATTTCTTCCCGGCTGTGCAGTGGAAACCCGCCCCCGAGTCCGGCAATTGACGCGAAATCAATATCTTCTAATCGGCGTCCAGCAACCCTCAGGCATTCGTGAACCGACTGCTCAGGAAACCCAGCCCAATTTTTTTCGCGCCTCAATCGCTCTTCACTTAATGCAGCAACTAATTTCCCATTTTCGTATAGAGCGGCAGCTGAGTTATGGCTATCGCTGATTCCAAGCACAAGCATTAAATCTATTTCCTTATATAAAAATCAGGCATGGCAATTACGCTATCGCTCACAACGCTCGCGAACCACGCCCTCATATAACTTAGTCAGTTGCCGCGCCACAACTTGCTCGCCAAAATTATCCAAAGCGTAGCGTGCAATAAATCCTGCGTCATATTGGCAATAAGCCTGAGACATGTTTTCAATCGCTTTTGATAACGCTTCAACATCATTAGGCGGCACCAGCACCCCAGTTGCAGTCGTCACCAACTCCTCCGGTCCACCGCAGCGAGTAGCAATGACTGGCTTGCCGCATGCCATCGCTTCAATCAAGACAAGGCTGAAGGTTTCATACAGGCTAGCAACCACCAAAAATGCGCAACGTCGCATTCGTTCTCCTAGTTGCTCAGGCAGTAGCGAACCCACAAAATCGCAAGCAGGCTCGATTTTGAGTTCTCTTGCCATTTCCGAAAGCTCTTGTTCAAGATTTTTGCCAACCAGAATAAGTCTTATCGGCTTGCTCATTCTGGGTAAGGCTGCGGCAAAAGCTTGCAACATTAACCTGTTTCCTTTTCTACTATCGCCCCCTCTGCCTACAAATAAAATATCTACTAAACTCGAGCTATCTTGCTTGTCAGGTTCTGGGTAAAAAATCGAAGGATTAAGCAAGTTCGGAATAACTTTAATATCACTGAACTTTTCCGTCACGAAAACCAATTCTTTCTTGAGCGACTGGCTAACGGCAATCGTTTGATCCGCTTGACGCAAGGCAAAGCGCATTCCCCAAAACGTTGACCACCGATTTGTCAGTTCACTAATAGGCCCCCAGTGTTCTGTCAGCAATACCGGCAGTTGAAAAAACTTCCCGGCAATTGTAGCAGCGAAGCCTACCGGTAAAATGACGTGAGAATGAATCAAGTCAGGTTTAAAAATGTGCTGAATTTTTGCGACTGCCCAGATTAGGCCAATAACACATGGTAAATAACTTGCGCCGCGAACAACAGGGTATCCGACCTGAATGATCTGGATTTGATTCTGACGGTCTTTAGTTTCTCGAAAATCGTATTTTGGGCAAACACCTCTTTGTTGCCAAGCACAAAGAATGAGAACTTTATGGCCTTGTTGTAACAATGCGCGCGCTTGCTCAATTACGTAAATATTACCTGGAAAATCTGGGGTAGGAACCTGAGGAGTGGTAATGATTATGTTCATAGACTATTTAACGATTACAACTCCAAGGTATTTTAAGCGCAATCAGATTGAGGCGTAGGCCAAATCAGCAGCGATTCCAGTACCGCTCCATCAGAATAAGAAGGACTTTCAATTTGCCGATGATTCCCTCGCACATGATCCGGCACTGGGCGAGTACACGATTCGCATACGGTCAGCCTCGCTCAAACTCAGGCGCGGAGGCTTTTTCTTAGGCGAACGGCTTTGGGCGTAAAGCCTTTGCAATCCCTGGTTTAAGCATTCAGTTGCCTTATCAAAGCGAGTCCGACTGCGGTTGAAGAGTTTGAAATCAGACCTCAACGTTTATTCTGTTTCGCGAACAAGCGTACGAATTCCTCATAGTCACGAATGTAATCGTCTGGGTCGTATTTGTCCGAAGCCAGAACCAGCAGCATCGCATCCAGCGAGAACTTATATTGAATGCCCCAAACCATGGGGGCTACATGCACACCAATAGAGGGATTGTTGAGTATCAACTCCGCACGATTTTCACCATCATCAACGACCAATGAGCAATCGCCTTTCAAACAGACAAAAAATTGATGCAGCGCGCGATGCGCATGCTCGCCGCGCACCTCACGGCTAGGTACCTCGAAGAGTACAAAGTAACGCTGTGGCACAAAGGGAAGCTCCTTTCCTAACTCACCTACCGTTAGATTGCCGCGCAAGTCAGTAATGATCGGCATTTTATATAAATTCACGCCATGCACCTTCAAGTCGTTTGGCGCTAGGTCAGCACTTGGTTCTCTTCCCAGTCGCAGTTTTGCGACGTGTCGCGCCTGTTTCGAATCCACGTAGCCGACAATGCGTGCCGGATTGCCCGTTACAATTGCATAAGGAGGCACATCGTGTGTAACCACAGCTCCCGCACCAACCATCGCCTTTTTTCCAATGATCAGGGCGGAAAGGATAGTCGCATTGGCACCAATCGAAGCGCCCTCACGCACGACGGTACGCAAAAACTTTTCTGGATACTGTCTGCTGCGCGGAAAATTGTCATTGGTGAAAGTCGCATTTGCGCCAATAAAGACATCGTCTTCTAGCGTCACACCGTCCCATAGCTGCACGCCACTTTTGATTGTGACGCGATTGCCGATGCGTACGTCATTTTCGATAAACACGTGGTCGCAGACATTGCAATCTTCACCAACGATTGCATTGGGTAAAATATGCGCAAAGGCCCAAACTCGTGTGTTAGTGCCTATGTTATCCGATTCGACGATTGAGGAAGGATGCCGGAAGTAACTCAACTTCTCAGCTTTAGTTTTCATAAGTCGTTTTTGTCAGAAACCACAGAGGTGATTAGATCAGTCTCTGCTGATGCTGAATTTAAGGCCAGGCTTCCGTTAATGCTTTTTGCGCAATTGTTTCCAAGCCGTCTCTCCAATTAACTCACGGACCTGCAACCGAATAGCTGGGGACCAATTCTTTAACCCCTTATCAATTCCTCGAGCATATTGAGACAATACTACAGCTTCATCCCTTCTCCCAGCTTCATAAGCTGAATTCGCAGCTTTATACAAGTCATTTGCCCACTCAGGCTGAGATTGCTGCCACAGCCTCAGTAAATTTGGATACACGTCCGTTACTTTCGCTAACGCAGAATTGAAGGCAATGTAAGCATATAATCGATCCGATAACCCAGTAGTTGAACTAAGGTTCTGCTGATGCCTACGATAAAGAGCACTCACGAACGGATGATATGCTACATCTCCCAAGCAAGCTAACCTAAGCCACATTTCTAAGTCTTCGCCAACAACCAAGTTTAAATTATATAGGCCCGCTCTCTTTTGACAGCTTGTTCGCACAATTGTGCAGGGGGCGGGAGGGGAGGCACAGCCTATTCGTCAACGATAAACGTAGAAATTCTTCCCCCGAGTACACTCGGTCAGCCAGTCGGTCAGCTATAGGGGGATAACTAATATGCCCTTTTTCACCTGATTGAAAAAACACTCTCACAGGGGAGTAAGAAAATACAACGTTGGGGTTCTTATCTAAAAAGCTTAATCGCCATCTCAAAAACTTACTGTAAAAAACGTCATCCGCTGAGATTATCAGGAAATATTTTTTCGACGCCCAATTGAGGCCTTCATTAAAGGTAGCAATATGCCCTAAGTTCTTTTTATGGCGTCGATAGCTAATCCGACGGTCTAGCTGAGTTAACTCTAATGCCAATTGTTCAGTGTCATCGGAAGAACAATCATCCAAAATCAATATTTCCATGTCATCAATGCCTGACCTCAGAAATGAGAACACTGCAGTCTTCAAATAGCAGCCATAATTATAAGTTGGGATACAAACGCTAAGTGAATGCATTATCAGAAGTTCAGTTTGAGGAAATTTGATTCAGTTCAATCATAAATGCTTCAAAAGCCACTATTACCTCTTTGCTTTGAGCAACCACTCCTTCATTCTCAAGCATTGGTATCGTTTTTTTATTCAACAATCTGTGAACGTCTTCTAAAAGCCTTTCCCCCATAGGTAACTGAGAAAGCATCCCGCCACTTATTGCAGTTAACTTAGAAAGCCCTCGAGCGCCACTTCTTGCATTTAGAAACCGCCTAAGAGACGTTTTCCTATCTCGTTGCATCAATGCCTGTCGCCCTGAAATAAGGTAGTAGTCGAAGAATTTTCGCTGCCAGTAAGAGGTAATCGCACTGACATCATCTTTAGAGATTCGAACACCATTCTTCCTCATTAACTCGATCCAACAACGAAACATCCCCGTCAAGTAAACCTTACCGGGAACATGACTTGCTGTCGCAGATTTAGCATGCATCCTGCTATAGCCAAGCACCTCAGAATGGTAGTGGAAAGGGCCTAATAAAGAGAGTTGGAGAGTGGTGGGAAAATCTACGGCAGGATAATAATCGGGCTGGAGAAATCCTCCTATTTTTTCTAATGCCTCTTTGCGAATCACTAAGCATGGGGGTGACAAAAACTGCCAATGACACGCCATGGCCATCGCAACGCTGCCAGTTGGCTGATTGTTTAGCATCCTTAAATTCTCTGTTAGGGCTGCAGGAGGCTGTGTTCTCAACTTTGTCTGGCCGTCCTCAGAAAACGCCTCACCAACACCATAAGATACTAAAAAGTTCCCGGTTTCTAATCCAGGGATTTGAAGTTCGAGCTTATTGTGCGGCCACCAGTCGTCTCCTTCGAGAATTGCGATAAAAGGAGCCCTTGATTCAGCTAATGCGCAATTATACGAAGAGCCCAAATGCCAAATACCAACATGCTCTTGCCGAATATAACGAATCCGAGGGTCTCGATAATTTCTCACAACATCGGCTACTTTCCCAACGGGACCATCATCGATAATGATTAGTTCCCAGTTCCCAAAAGTCTGACAGAGTACAGACTCAATCGCGTGTTTAATATATGGTGCGTGATGATCGGCAGTCACAGTAATGACACTTACTTGTGGCTTGTGAGACACTATTTTACCTACTTTCAGAAACAGTCACTTACAATAACTCATCTAACTGCCAGCCTCCATCAATCAAAACAGGAGATAGGCGACAACCAGAGCGACCAGTACCGAAAAAGTCGCCGTCGCTTACGTCAAAAGCTGCGGCACTCATAAGAAAATCCGCTGTCGAATGCCCGCATTGTGTTGCCAAATGCAAGTCAACAAAATATCGTCCTGCCGTTAATGGCAACTTTGGTATTTCAAAGCGAATACACCCTTTTGCAGGAGCGGTATTAAAATCCTGCCCCATCAAGTTAGTATTGACTAGTGCTATAGGTGCCCCGGAAAGTGCGTTGATACGAATAGACATGAAGACATCGCGACGCGGTAAATTATCTTGAGCTACATATTCAACCACCATACTGCATCTATCACCACTGGACACCGAGGCTGTTCGGGTTCCCAAATCGTCTTCCATCCAAAAGCTTACGAGCCGCATATCACCTGATCCGTTCCTATTTTGGATTATTGTCAGATCATATGCGTCTATTTGCGTATCAGTGCTGCCACTAAGATAAAACTTAACTGCGCGATCTACCTCGCCCTGAAACTGGATGCATCCATTTGATAATACAATAGCCCTATGGCAAAGATTTTGAATCGCAGGCATTGTGTGGCTTACGAACAAAACGGTTCTACCTTGTTTCGCTACATCGTCCATCTTTCCCAAGCATTTTCTGCTAAATGAACTATCACCTACAGCAAGCACTTCATCCACCACTAATATTTCTGGGTCTAGATGAGCAGCCACAGCGAACGCCAACCGCAAGTACATTCCACTCGAAAAATGTTTGACGGGCGTATCAATAAATTTCTCAATTTCGGCAAACTCCACGATCTCTTCGAATTTTCCATCGATCTCATGGCGTTTCATGCCAAGAATAGCTCCATTCAGACGTATGTTCTCGCGTCCACTTAGCTCAGCATGAAACCCAGTTCCTACTTCTAGCAAGCTACCCACTCGGCCATACAAACTAGCTTTGCCCTCAGTCGGTTCTGTGATACGAGATAGAATTTTCAGCAAAGTAGATTTGCCTGCGCCATTGCGTCCAATAATGCCAACGACTTCGCCGGGCATTACGTCGAAGCTAACGTCTTTGAGTGCCCAGAAAGAATCCTCAGAGTTCCGCGTTCCGCGTTCCGCGTTCCGCGTTCCGCGCCAGCGAAAAGGCGCGGTGACGGCGTTGGTAATGGATTCACGCAAGGTTTGATAAGGGGCTTGCCGTGCGCCGATGCGGTATTGCTTGCCCAGATTTTCTACGCGAATGATGGGTTTCATTGGTTGTTAGTGGCTAGAGGCTGGTTCATCGAAAGTGCAAATGAGGTTCACTTTCTCAGGCGGTCGTGGCGCAGTCTTTCGATTTCAGCTTTTAGCGGTTGCCAGTAAAGCCGATCCGCTTCACGTTCCGCTTTTTCTTCCTGTAGGAGGGCTTCAGCCAAAACGGTTTCATCGCCCTTGAGTGTAAAACGCAACAACGGACGGGCGGGTACTAACTCACGACAAACCTTTGGGTGACTTGCCGCAAGTTCCAGTAAGAGTTTCGGGGTACGAAGTTCAAGAAACCAAAAGCGAGTTTGGGATGCCGTAGCTTTTTCGTAATGATTGAAATAATGGACTTCGATGAGTCGTCTTATCATCGGCCAATCTTTATCGCGTTGCGTTTTTTTGGCCTTCATCAAGTCGGGCAACGACATTAGTTGGTAAAGCGTGCCATCCTCTGATTGTAAGGTGACGCGACGCCGCCAAAGTTTAGAGAATGAATCAACGCCACGCATTTTGGTCATCACGTCTACCCTTAATCCGGCAGCTTCAGGAACCAAACAACGGAAGTGAACCGCATGCCCGCGTCGCAGATATTTCATTTCAAACGGCGGAACCGCGATGACCCTGGCTTGCAAATCTTCTAAGGCAGCGCGCAATTGGATCAGATTCGCCGAGTTGGCGAAGATGGCAAAATCTATATCGCGGCTAAACTCTGCCCCGCCGTATAACACGCAAGCCTGACCGCCCATCAACAGGGCGCGAACTTGGTGTCGAGCCATCGAAGAAAGGACTTTGTGTATCGGTCTCTGGATCAAGCGATCCTCCTAGCGCGAGATATATTTCCCAGAGCTTGCCTGATTCGTGCCAACGCTCCATTGGAGTAAGAGAATACCATTCAGCCCATTCTGCTCCGACTAATTCTTCTGCGGTAATTCGATTCATTCGGTTTCAAGAAATCGGTTCCGCCGAAAAACCCTGACAAGCCAATACGTCTTCCCGTGTTAAAGTCGGATACTCTTCCAGTACGTCTTCGATGGAATCTCCTGCCGCCAGGAATTCAAGCACCGTTCGGGCGGTAATGCGAGTACCTTTAATTACGGGGCGTCCGTTGCAAATGTCAGCGTCTACGATGATGTTATTCATAATGCAATGCTGGAATAATCAATAAATCGTCAAGACAGGAACACCAACTACGCGGCTGAAGGGTGACGTCGGTCTTTCGGTAGTAACAAATTCATCACAACTTGCCAACAAGGCGGCAGCGATTTGCAACGCATCCATCGCCTTCAACCCGAAACGGCATCCAACTTTCACCCCTTCTTCGTAAAGCAAGGGCAAATCGTCAATCCATTCACTGACTACAAAATCGAAATACTCGTGATAAAACTTCAACTCATCCTGATTACGGAAATAAGTGGCTTTGGGAAGCAGTTCCAGTTTGACGAAGGGAGAACAGACGAAAACTCGCTGTGGGTCACTCAGAATCGTGAGTGCTTTCATTTGTCTGGCGGTGTCTCCTTGCCAGGCGCTGATCAATACTCCCGAATCGAGAAAAGTTTTTACGGCCATGCTATTTATCTCTACCCAGCAATTCGGAAATGTCTTCCGGCCCTAACCTGGGAATCCCTTTTTTCCCAGCTTCGATGGCTAAATCAATCATGCGCTTGACAGGTTCGGCTTGCACATTGGCCTTTAACTCAAGTAATGCCTGTTGTTCCGCAACAAAATCAATTCGATTAAGCACCAGTTGAACGTTCTTAGCGGTTTGCCTGCTCATTGCATTTTATCCTTTCCTAAGTTGTTATTCGATTCATTTGGTTTGCTTCTTTTGCCAGAAAAACTTGGCAGGAGCGGTGGCGCAATCTGCCGAGATTGCGCTGCTTCACGGTGCGAAACTCTGGAGTTTTCGGTAAAAATCATTTTCATAAACTACCGTGCCGCGCAATCTCGGCAGATTGCGCCACCCTTTCTGCCAATGCGAACGACTCGGAAGCACCAGATCGCTACCGCTCGCAGCATCGTCTCGTTACACCACGTCGGCAAAAGTCTTCTCCATCCGGCGAAAGTGAAAGGCGCTGTAAACCAAGACGGCAAGAATGACTACGGTTGAAATCGCCAGCGCCTGTAAGTCGAGCGGACGTCCGAAGAGTGCGGCGCGGAATCCATCAATGATGCCGGTGATCGGGTTAAGCGCCATCAACCAGCGCCATTTAGCGGGTACGATGCTTAACGGATAAATAATCGGGGTGGCGAACATCCAGAGTTGAATACAAAAAGGCAGCGCATAACGGATGTCGCGGTATTTCACGTTGAGCGCCGACATAAACATGCCTACGCCAATGGCGAGTAACATCAGTAACAAGACTAACAAGGGGAGTAACAAGACTCCGATGGTAGGCATAACGCGAAACCAGATCATTGCAATAGCCAGCAGCCCGAAAGAAATGGCGAGATCAACGAGTCCTGCGCCTACGGCGGCGAAAGGGATGATCATGCGGGGGAAATAAACTTTGGTGATGAGGTTCGCGCTACCTACGAGAGAGTTGCCGCTGTTGGTGACGGAGTTAGCAAAAAACGTCCAGGGAATTAATCCAGCCAGCGCAAATAATGGATAAGGAATTCCGTCGGAGGGCATGCCCGCCAGTTGCCCGAAAAACAGCCAGAAGATCAGCATCGTGAAAAGCGGCTGAATGATGGCCCAGGTCGCACCTAACGCGGTTTGTTTGTAGCGCACTTTAACATCACGCCACGTCAGAAAATAAAGCAGGTCGCGGTAAGTCCACAGGTCGCGCAAATTGAGCGCTACCCAACGATTGCTGGGTTGGATGACGACCAGAGGTTCATCAGGAAGTTCGTAAGCAGAAGGTGAGGTCTGGCTTTTATTTTCGAGAACAACCGGAGCCGTGGTGGCGTGGGGCAGCACTTCAGTCGTATCAGTCATGCATTCTTAGGTTAAACCGCAGGCTGTAACGCGGATTATTAATCCGCGTTACAGCCCGTCTAACGTCGTTTTTCAAAAATCCGATATTAACCATTCGTTCCATTCTTTTTCTCGCTGCCGTATTCATAACGATAACGAGCGTATTCAATGTCGGAATAACCCGCGCCATTAACATCTACGTTATTGAGTACGACGCCGAAAACTTTGGCCCCGACCTGGGCGAGTTCACGGTGGGCGCGGCGTACGAAATGGCGCTTGCTGCGTCCGCTTTGCACGACGAGGATGACGCCATCGGTCAGCGTAGAAAGTACGACTGGGTCGGTTACGTTCAATAAGGGCGGCGCATCAATCAGAATGTGGTCGAATTGGGTGCTCAGGCGTTGCAACAGTTCGCGCATCTTTTCAGAACTGACCAACTCGGTCGGATTGGGCGGAATCGCGCCGGAAGCCATCACCGATACGTTGGGCATGTGAGTGCGTTGAATCAGGGTTTCGTGCGCTACGTCACTGGAAAGATAACTCGAAAGCCCGAAAGAGCGTTTCAGCCCGAAAACGCGATGGACGGCGGGGCGGCGCATGTCGGCGTCAATCACCAGGACGGAAAGTCCGAGTTGTCCCAGAGAAATTGCCGTGTTGGTCGCCGTGGTCGTTTTGCCTTCGCCGGGTTGGCTGCTGGTAAACAAGATCGTTTTAGGCGGCTGGCTGGCGGTCGAGAGCATGATCGAAGCGCGCAAGGAACGATAGGCTTCGATCAACACGTTGCGATTCTTTTCGTTGAGTTGCTTGGTGCGCACAATCGGTTCAGAAGACACCTGTTGCAAGGCCGCCGTGGCTGGGTCTGGCGCGCCTGCGCCCAGGGCAGAGGTAACTTTTCCCTGCGCTTGATAATCAGTCAGTTTGACCCGCGAGACTTGCACCGCCGGAATCAAAGCCAGTGTGGGCAAGCCCACATAACGAGTGATGTCGTCAGTCACCTTGAGCGTATCGTCAAAAAATTCAATCGCCAAAGCGAGGCCAAAACCGGCACACAAACTCAGCAGCATGGCGATGATGATTGAACGATAGCGATTGGGGCCGACGGGGGAACGCGGCACTTGGGCCGGATCAATCACGTGCAAGTTATTGGTCTGTTCAGCCAATTGCATGTCGGCCTGCGTATTTTTTTGCAGGAAGTCGGCATAGAGCGACTTGGCGGTTTCGACTTCCTGTCTGATAAGGCTGAATTGAACGGCGGCGTAATTCTGTTGAATGGATTCGGCGCGCGCGGCCACCAACGCTTTAGCCAAAGCGGCTTTTAACGCCGCCTCATCACGTTGCGCACGTTCGTAATCGGCTTTAAGTTTTTCAGCCAGCGTCCCCCGGCTCGCTTCGATTTCGGTTTTCAGGGCTGCGACTTCTTTTTGGGATTGAATCGTGCGTGGATTGTCGGGGCCATAACGGCCTACGTTTTGCGCCGCCGTGATAGAAAGTTCGCCAAGTCGGGTTTGCAACGCCGTGATGCGCGCATCGCCAAAAGCTTCTGGCAGCTTGTCTACGCGGCCTTGTTTGACCTCCTCGTAAAGCGATTCTTTCAGGATGCGTTCGGTTTCGGCTTTGGTGGCTTGAGCCTGCAAACTGCCGAGCTTGCTGGAAAGCACTCCGCCTTTAGAAGTTTCAGTGGATCCATCTTCTGTTCCCATAGAACCCAGCGAAGTCATCAACGAGACATCGTTGCGACTGCTGAAATCAGCGAGCTTTTGTTCGGCCTGTTCGAGTTTGGCTTTGAGTTCGCGGGTGCGCGCGTCGAGCCACTCTGAAGCC
>JABFSD010000395.1 GCA_013140935.1 Acidobacteriota bacterium | reverse complement strand
GTTGCTTTACTTCCTCGCGGCCTTACATCTCTTGCGCGAAGGCGCACGACGACGCCAGTTGATGTTCGTCGTGAGCGCGTTGGGGTTCGCGCTGGCGCTTTTCGCCATCGCGCAAAAGCTGACTTATAACGGCAAGCTCTATTGGATTCGTCCCGTCTCGCCTTACGTCGCGCCGTTCGGGCCTTATGCGAATTACAACCACTTCGCCGGTGCGATGGAATTGCTGCTGCCAATTCCACTGGTTTGGTGGTTGCTGGCGCGCGCCGAAATCGGTAAGCGCATGGTCGCGTTTTGGGCGGCGGTTGCGATGATCGTTGCATTGGTTTATTCGCTTTCGCGCGGCGGCTTGCTGGCGCTGGGCGTTGAACTCGCGGCGTTGTTCTTTTTCCTCTGGCGCGAACGCGCCAATACGCCGCAACGCATGAGAAGCACCCAAACGCCTTTGCTCGCGGGCGTAGCCCTCGCGGTCAGTTTTCTGCTCGTATTGGGATTGGCTTACGATCAACTGGCGGCGCGCTTTCAGTTGATGCAACAGGGTGCACAGGAATACTCGTTGGTGACGCGCCGCGCTTTCTGGGCCGATTCGTGGCAGATGTTTCGCGCGCATCCATTCACTGGCGTAGGTATCGGGGCTTTCCCGACCGCCTATCCGCCCTTCGGTCGTTCGTCGGCACAAAACGAACGGCTCGAAACGGTGCATAACGATTACCTGCAATTGTTGACCGACGCGGGTTTGGTCGGAGCCGCTTTGTTGTTATGGTTTTTGTATGAAGCTGCGCGCCACTTGCGACACGCGCGGCGACATTGGGCGACACTGCGCAGCAACGACCGCACGGCATGTTTAGGCGGCTGGCTCGCCGTGCTGGGCATCGCGGTTCACAGCACCTTGGATTTCAACTTACAGATTACGGCAAATGCGCTCATGTGCCTGTGCCTATTGGCGCTGGCAACCTCTTTGAGTGAAAAGCTCAAAAGTGAAAAGTGAAAAGTGAAAAGTGAAGGTGGTTGAAGACACTCGCTATGGTTCACGGTTCACGGTTCACTTTTCACTTTTCACTTTTCACTTTTCACTTTTTATGAAAGTTCCGCTTCTCGATCTCAAAGCACAACATCAAACCATTCGTGACGAAGTGATGGCCGCCGTTACGCGCGTGATGGATTCGCAGCAATTCATTCTCGGCGCGGAAGTCGAAGCCTTCGAGCAAGCCGCCGCGACGTATTGCAACGTCAAACACGCCATCGGTTGCGGCTCCGGTTCCGATGCGCTGTTGCTGGCGCTGATGGCGCTCGACGTTCAGCCGGGCGATGAAGTCATCACCGTCGCCTATTCATTTTTCGCTACGGCGAGTGCCATCACGCGGCTCGGTGCGAAACCGGTTTTCTTAGACATCGCCGCCGCCGATTTCAATCTCGACGTAGCCCAAATCGAAGCCGCCATCACGCCGCGCACCAAAGCGATCCTGCCCGTGCATCTGTTCGGGCAATGTGCCGAGATGGCTCCGATGCTGGAAGTAGCAAAACGCCACAACCTGCCCATCGTCGAAGACGCCGCGCAAGCCATCGGCGCAGATTACCTGCCGTTCGGCGAGTGCGGACGCGCGGGCGCGATGGGCGCGATTGGATGTTTCAGTTTCTTCCCTTCAAAAAATCTCGGCGGCGCAGGCGAAGGCGGCTTGATGACGACCAACGACGACACGCTCGCGGCGAAGCTGCGGCTGCTGCGCGTACACGGCATGCAGCCCAAGTACTATCATCAAGTCGTAGGCATCAACTCGCGGCTCGACGCGCTGCAAGCGGCGATTCTGAATGTGAAGCTCACGCATCTCGACGACTGGCACGCTGCGCGGCAACGCAACGCCGCGCGCTATAACGAACTTTTCGCGCAAGCCGGGATCGAAGCAATCACGCCGCCCGTCGAACGTCCGCAACGCCGCCACATTTATAACCAATATACGATTCGCGCCGCGCGTCGTGACGAACTGATGAAGCATTTGCACGCTCACGACGTAGGCTGCGAGGTTTATTACCCCGTGCCGTTGCATCAACAACAATGCTTTGCTGATTTAGGTTATGTCGCGGGCGATTTGCCGGTGACGGAAAAGGCTGCGCGCGAAGCCTTGTCGCTGCCGATTTATCCTGAGTTGACGGCGGAGATGCAGGAATACGTAGTCGAACAGATCGCGGCTTTTTACGCGCAATCATGAGGAACAAAAATGACACCCCATGCTCTCGAAGGAATAAAAGTTCTTGATCTCACGCGGCTTTTGCCCGGTGCAGTCGCTACGATGATGTTGGGCGATTTCGGCGCAGAGGTGCTGAAGATCGAAGAACCCGGCGTGGGCGATCCGATGCGCAACTCCGCCGTAGGCGATTTCGGCAAGGACGCTGCGGATACGTACTTTCTCGCCACGAATCGCAATAAGTACAGCATGACGCTTAACCTCAAAGATCCGCGCGGCAGAGACCTCTTGCGCAAACTGGTCGAAGAGGCCGACGTGTTAGTCGAGGGCAATCGCCCCGGCGTGATGGCGCGACTTGGCTTGGGTTATGAAGACTTGCGCGACGTGAATCCGCGTTTGATTTACTGCGCGATTACCGGTTACGGACAATCGGGGCCTTATGCCTTGTTGGCGGGACACGATGCGAACTATCTGGCGACAGCGGGCTTGCTGAGTTTGAACGGGCAGCGCGACGGCGCTCCGGTGATTCCCGGCGTACAGCTTGCCGATCTCGCAGGCGGCAGCTTGCACGCGGTCATCGGCATCCTGCTCGCGTTGCAGGCGCGCACGCAAACCGGTCGCGGTCAATTCGTAGACGTTTCGATGATGGAAGCCGCTTTATCATTGATGTATCTGCCGCTGGCGAGTTATCTCGCGGCGGGCAAGCAAGCACCGCGCGGCAACGACGGACTGTCAGGCAAATACGCCTGCTATCAGATTTACGAAACCAGCGACGAACGCCATCTCGCGCTGGGTGCGCTGGAAGCGAAGTTCTGGGCGAGCGCCTGTCACGTATTGGAATGCGAAGAGTTTGTTGCGCAGCAATTCAAACGCGAAGCGCAGCCTTTGATGCAGGCTACGTTGCGGCGCAAGTTCAAGACGCGTACGGCGGAAGACTGGCTCAAACGTTTTGCCGAAGTGGATAGTTGCATCGCGCGCGTCAACGATTTGGCCGAAGCCGTCAACGATCCGCAGTTGCAGGCGCGCGAGATGTTCGTTGAATTGACTCATCCTGAGCGCGGCGTGTTGCGGCAAATTGCGCCTACGGTGCGATTGTCTGATACGCCGGGCGCAGCGGAACTGCCGCCGCCAGCGTTGGGGGAACATACGTCGCAGGTGCTGCAGGCGTTGGGTTACGACGAAGCGCAACGCGATGCCTTCAAACAGGACGGCGTGATTTAATCCGTAGAACAAGATGGCATCTTGTTCTACCTTCGCAAAGGAACCTCTCAATGAAGTTACGACGCAAACTGGTCATCAGCACCTCGCTGTTATTTTTTCTGCTGCTTATCACAGCCTTTCCGTTCGGCCCGCTGTTCCCATGGTCGCCGTTGAAGCTGGGCTATCATTCCGTGCAGCACGCGCGCGGCGAAGTCTTTGTGAGCAATACGCAACCCGACAATACTGCTCTGGCGACGCTCGACCAGATGATGAAAGAAGCCGAAACCTTTCATCAGTTGTCGTTCAAACGGCGCGTCAAAGTGATTGCGTGCGAAGACTGGGGAACCTGTGAACGCGGCTTGATCTGGATGAATGTGCGTCCGTTGGGCGGCGTCACGCTGGCGGGCGATGTGATTTACATCACGCCCAAACTCAAAGAAAAAAATTTCAGTACGGCGGAATTTTTGCGGCACGAGTTGTCGCACGCCCTGATCGGACAGAATACGACGTTGTTGAATATCTTCAGGCTCAACGAGCAGCCGTGGTTTTATGAAGGGCTGGCCGTGTCGTTTGGCAAACAACAGGATTACATCAAGCGTGATGAATGGCTGCGGCTATCGCAAACAACGAGCCTCACGCAATATCTCGATCCTGCGTTACGTCCGGCGGAATGGAATGCGCGCTTTGCTTACCCGACGCAACGCTATTTCACGGAGTGGTTGAAGGCGACTTACGGCGCAGAGAAATTTCACCAATTCCTAACGCGTAACCTGATGGAACCTACGCAGTGGCGCGCAACGTTTGCGACAGTTTTCGCCACGCCCTTTCTCGAAGCTGCGCAGCGTTATGAAGCCGAGGTGCGCGCCACTGCGTAGGTT
>JABFSD010001208.1 GCA_013140935.1 Acidobacteriota bacterium | reverse complement strand
TGGTTCATGCCAGAGAGGCTACGAGTCTTTGGCCTTCTGCTGAAATCGAAAAATCGAAAAATCGTCGTAACTGGCTATAAGCCAACCTCTTATAGCTCTGATAATTTGTTTAACCGGACACTAGTGATCCACATCGTTACATCTGCCGTACCTACCAACGTTCCCGGCCATTTCGTTCCTGCCCAGCCGAGTCCGCCACGATAGGTGCGCAACTCCGTCTTTTCGCCGTAATCGTTATACACAGATTCCAGCGGATAAGTCGTGTCACCCCACGTGCGCACCAACTCGCCCCGCAAGCTGTATTCAAAATAGACTTTTTTATTCGCCGTATTCACCTGACTGAACATCTGTCCGGCGCTGGCGTGGTTGTTCGCGTAATAACTGTAACTCGTCGTTTGCCCGCCCCCCGTCGTCGAAGTCAGCCGCCCGGTCGCGGCGTCATACACATTGGTCGTAACTCCCGTCGCCGGATCGGTCATGGTGAGTTGGCGACCGAGTGCGTCATAAGCGTAAGTCGTCGCAGTGCGTGGCGTTGCCGGTTTGCTCGATTGCGTCAACCCGTTCACGCTGATCGTCTCGGCATCCAGCGTCGAATCGGCTATGTCAGACAGGTTGCGTACCTTTTTGGCAGCACGATCAACCAGCGTACTGACTTTGGTTTGATTGCCGTTTACGTCCAGCGAAAGCGATTCGCTGAAAGTCTTTTCGTTGCCTACGCCGGCAGGGAAGTTATTCAGCCGCTCTTTTTGCGTTTGCATCGTCGTCGGCGTCGCGTTGTTATCGGTCAGATAATTCTTGACCATCGTCGTCTTGAACCAGTCGCTGCCCATGTTTTCAAAAAGCATCTCGGTGTCAGTGATCTGATCGAGCGAAGCCGGTGTTAATGTCCCGCTATCGTCATTATCCGAGCCGCTGCGCGTTTGATTACCCAGCGCGTCGTATTCAAACAGCTTGTCTCGTTGCAAGCGCGTCGTTCCGGCCAGGGTTTCCTGTCGCACGAGTTGCCCTTGAGCATTATAAGTGAACCATTGCTTGCGATTCGTTCCGGTGAAGCTGGGGGTTTCAGTCCTGACGGTATGCCCTTGCCAGTCAAGCAAAGTTTTTGTCCAGCGCGGTGACGTGACTCCATTGGCGCCGGTATAAACAATGGTCCACGGCAAGGCCGCCGAATAACTGCCGACCAATGTCACGCCGCTGTCTTCCCTGCCATAGTCATAAGTTTGCGTGACGACCGCCGTGCCGCTGAGGCTCTTGATTTGGCCGTCAAGGAAATTGTCGGTGACTTGCGTGCCGCCGCCGGGCGCTCGCACGGTGGTCGTTCTGCCGCCATTGGTGTATTCCGTCGCCGTTATTAATCCGGTCTGATCGGTTGAACGAACCACGCGACCCGCCACGTCATACGCCGTCGAATTGGTCAGGCTCAAACCGCCTGACGCGACGGCTTGACTGATCGCGCGGCCTTCGGCGTCGTAATTGAAAGTGGTCACGATGTCGGCTTGTAGGGCATAAGGCGGGTTGGCGGCGACGCCCTTTTTCGTTTGCGTCTTGACGCGCATCAACGAGTCATAAGTGTAAGTCGTCTCCTCGCCGTTTTCGTTGATCTCAGACATTTTCAAATCGCCGACCCATACCGCCGTCGTCTGCTGACCGTTATGACGGCGCGTTTCGGTCAGATTGCCGCGCGTGTCATAAAAACGCGCCGTCCAGGCGATGGGCCAATAGGTTGCCCCGGTAGTATAAATGTGAGTTTTAGTCATGACGGTGCGGCCATACCGGTCTCGAATCGTGTGTTCTTGCGTGGTTTTGTTTATTACGCCTGTGGGCGAGGCCGTCGTGCCCTGGGTGACCGTCTCCCGCAGTTCTAATCCTGTGGCATTCGGGATAAAGGTGCTCGCTCCCGGATCAGTGACATTGGGTGTCCAGTCGCCCTTTTCGTAATTGTAAGTGTCGCGGCGTCCGTCGGGATAATTTATGTAAGCTACGCGGCCTGTGAAAGGCGCAGCCGCTTTCGTTGTGTAACTTACCGTCGTGGTTGTCATACCGGGAAGAGTAACGGGGCCAGTGGAAGGAACGGAGAGATTATATTCCGTACGAGTTTCGGTCACGATGGGTTTGCCGTTTAATTGAATTTCATTTAAGCCGTTCCAGCGCACGGCGGTGTAACTCGTATGCCTGACCATTTTCCCTTCGACTAACTCAGATTCGGAAAGCAAAAATTGTCTGAAAGGAGGCGATACCGTTTGTGGCGCGGGCGGCGTGGGCAACGGCTGTGGCACGGGGCCGGTGTTGTCGTGCTCGTAAACGTAAAGCGTGGCGCGGCAATTGGTCAGGTCGGCGGCGGCCATGGCGATGTCTTTCCAGGAACGCAACACTTGCGACAGTTTGTTATTGACGTCGTAATCGTATTTTTCCCACGATCCGTCGGCGTTCGTCAGTGATGACATTTTGCCGTATTTATGAGCTTCAGTGGCATTTTCGTAATAGGTATAAACCGTGGTCAGCGCCGCGCCGTCGGGGTCACGAATTAGTTTCGCCAGTTTCTCGCCGAAAGGGTAGGTTAAATAAACGCGTGTCGTCTTTGCTGCCGTTGCGCCGCTTCCATCCTTGACGATGTTGGTCACGGTTCGTGAAAAAGCGGTGGGATAGCTGGTAACTTCCGTCTCGGTGCGAGTGCCATTTGCGCCGCCTTGCGTCAACGTCCACATATCATTGAGCGCGTCCCACGTATAGGTGTGTGTTTCGATTAATGCGCCCTGGGTTTTTATGAGTTGCAATTGGTTAGTTGCGGATGGGTTGGGATTTTTCACTTTCCAGACTAACAAGGGCACGCCTGTAACGGAATAAATACCCCCCCGTCTTTGCGCCGACGTCAGCGGGCTTATAAAGTCTGATTTCATATTCGTTGGCGTTGATCGTTACGATGTCTGCCAGATTTTCCGGCGCATAAATTTGTCTCAAGACCCCGCCCACTGTCACTACATCAACCGGATTGGGAAGCGGCGGCGTGGTAGGAACGACGCCGGGGGGCGAATAAATCAGCGCCGCCGGTGTATAAATCGTGGCGCTCAACATTTTTTCCCGCAGATGTATGCTTTCGGCGGAACGGCCATCTTGCAATTTGCCCAAATTCAGCGACCAGTTCACACTATCGAGCTTAACTTGAGTTTCATCGTCACAGGCACATTCTTTCTTCACTACGACTTGCCACGTGCCGTCTCCGTCGCCGGGAATACCGTCTTTCGAATGGATCATCGTGCGCTCATCACCGTCTATTTCCATGGTGTAACCCGGCGGCACGTCAAAATAAACGTGCGTTGAGCAAATGCCCGAAGCGGCAACAAACGGATAGGGTTTATTCAATATCAATCTGGTTTTTACCGTGGGGGTCTGAGTAAAGGTCGCGCAATTAATTCCTCCGGCTCCGGTTGAGCTGCCATTCAGTGAAATCGTAAATGCGTTTTGCGCGCACATTCTGCCGTAATAGCTCACCTCTACGTCCAGGTTACAATCCTCCGCCATCTGCGCTTTCGCGCTGCGGTTATGGATAAATAAAAACCCCCCGCTGATTGCCAGGATGCCGAAAGCCGTTACGCCATAACGCCATCGGGCCCACGAAAGGAAAATAGCGCGGATGATCAATTTGCTGAAGGAGTTAAGTTGATTAAAAAATTGCTTTGCCATAACTGTTTCTAACGGTATAAGCGTAATCTTCCGAGCTACGCGACTTTTTCATTGCCAATGGGTGCCTGCCGAGAAGCGTAAACACCCGGTGAGCGATTGCGCCTGCGTGCTTACCCGTCAAGGTGTAGAAAGCGGCGTATAGACCTTTAAGTTGACGTTGATGCCGTTGTCGGCGATTGCGCCTTTGGTGGGGTTGCGCCCTAACAAAAATTCCATGAGGTTGGTTACTCCATCTAGATCAGGGTCACCTGACGCTGATTGATTCAGGTTGCCGAAATAAGTCATTTCCCAACTGTCAGACAGTCCATCAAAGTCAATGTCGGCTGGGGAAGCGAACGTGAAATATGTCGCGCCGCTCACGGCGCTATTAACTCCGTTGACTGTGACAATAACTGGGACCGGTAGGGCGTTAAACGTAGCATTAGAAGGTGCGGTAGTAACAATCTCATAATTTGACCAACTGGCAATCGTAGCAGGGCGTCCGTTGAAAGTAAGAACGCTGCTGCCTTGCGTCGCGCCGAAATTGGCACCTTTGGCACTAACCGTTGTTCCGACTGTTCCTATGAAAGGTGTGAGCG
>JABFSD010000701.1 GCA_013140935.1 Acidobacteriota bacterium | reverse complement strand
TTACATGCCTATGATCGTTGAACTGCCAGTGGCGATGTTGGCTTGCGCGCGAATTGGAGCCACGCATTCGATCATCTTTGGAGGCTTTTCTGCTGAAGCCTTGAAAGACCGCATCAACGACGCCGAAGCGACCGCAGTCATCACTGCCGACGGAGGTTATCGCCGTGGCTCGGCTCTGCCGCTGAAACCTGCCGTAGACGACGCGATCAAAGACTGCCCTTCGGTCAAACAAGTCGTCGTGGTCGAACGCTGCAAAAACGAAATCCACATGGAATCGGGCCGCGATCACTGGTATCACCAGTTGATGGAAACGGCTTCGGACGTTTGCCCGGCTGAGCCGCTGGATTCAGAACATCCGCTCTACATTCTTTACACTTCAGGCACGACCGGAAAACCGAAAGGCATCGTCCACACCACCGGCGGTTATTCGGTTCACACTTACCTGACGGCCAAATGGGTTTTCGATTTGAAAGACGAAGACACTTATTGGTGTACGGCTGACATCGGCTGGGTGACGGGTCACAGTTATATCGTTTACGGCCCGCTGCAAAACGGCGCAAGCGTCGTGATGTATGAAGGCGCTCCGAACGCGCCGGACTTCGGACGCTTCTGGCAAATCATCGAAAAGCACAAGGTCAATATCTTGTATACCGCGCCGACCGCGATTCGTACGTTCATCAAGTGGGGCGAACAGTGGCCGAATAAATACGATCTGTCTTCGTTGCGCTTGCTCGGTTCGGTCGGCGAACCGATCAATCCTGAAGCGTGGATGTGGTATCACAAAGTCATCGGCAAAGAACGCTGCCCCGTAGTGGATACGTGGTGGCAAACCGAGACGGGCGGCATTTTAATCGCGCCGATTCCGGGTGCGATTGCCACGAAACCAGGTTCGGCTACGTTGCCCTTCCCCGGCATCGTGCCTGACATTCAAACGCGCGAAGGCGTTTCGGTTGGCGCGAATCAAGGCGGCTTCCTCGTCATCACCAAACCCTGGCCGGGCATGTTGCGTACGATTTATGGCGACGACGAACGTTTCAAGCAGCAATATTGGAGCGACATCCCCGGCACTTATTTTACGGGCGACGGAGCGCGCCGCGACGACGACGGATATTTCTGGCTGATGGGTCGCGTAGACGACGTCATCAACGTCAGCGGCCATCGCCTCGGTACGATGGAAGTCGAGAGCGCATTGGTCTCACATCCTGCCGTAGCCGAAGCCGCCTGCGTCGGACGCAACGACGAGATCAAGGGGCAGGCCGTCGCGGCTTTCGTTACACTCGAATCAGGACAAAAGGCTTCTGACGAATTGAAAGAAGCGCTGCGCCAACACGTCGCCAAAGAGATTGGCCCGATGGCGAAACCGGATGACATTCGTTTTACCGATTCATTGCCGAAAACTCGTTCGGGCAAAATCATGCGGCGACTGTTGCGCGACATCGCGGCGGGCAAGGAAACGATAGGTGACACGACGACGCTGGAAGATTATTCGGTGTTGGCGAAATTGCGCGAAGACGAGGAATAGGAGGTGGCTATGACAGCAGCAGTGAGTTTAGACCAGATCAACGTGATCGAAGATTTCGTCGCCGAAATGCAGCCCGGTTCAGCAATGTTTTTGCAAGATGTGAGTTGGGATGAATATGAATCTTACCTACAGCAAATCGAAGGGAAGATGCGAGTACGCCTCAGTTACGACGAAGGGAGATTGGAAATCATGTCATTGTCACCCGAACACGAACGCATCGGCGGATTGTTTCCGCTGATCATCTATGTGTTGGCATCGGAATGTGGGAAGAAATATCTGAGTCTGCGCTCAACTACGATGCGCAAGCGCAAGAGAGCGAAAGGGCTGGAACCGGATGACTGTTACTACTTCAATAACCTCGCAGCCGTCGCCCACATCAAGCGTATGGATTTGTCCGTTACGCCGCCGCCTGATCTCGCGCTGGAAATTGACATCACCAGTCCTTCGTTGAGCAAAGCGCCGATTTACGCGGCGATTGGTGTGGCTGAGTTGTGGCGACATACGGGAAAGCGCATGCACTTCTTTCGGTTGGAAGTGGATGGTTACGTTGAGATCGAACACAGCGACCTGTTTCCTTTTCTCACACCGGAAGCCGTGCAAAGCGCGCTTCAGCAAGGCGCGCTGACCGATGCCATCACGATGGCAGAACAGTTTCGCAACTGGGTGCAAGCACACAAATCATGAAACCGTACATCGTCACCGGTACCGGTCTGAGGGCGAAACCCAGCGACATTCGCTTGACCGATTCGTTGCCGACTTGCGAGAAAAATACATGCCCATCGAACTATCAAAAGAAACGCGACAAACCGCGCTTGAATCGCTGCAAAAATACTTTGAAGCGAATATGGACGAGCCGCTCGGCAATCTGAAAGGCGGCGCGTTGCTTGATTTCATCTTCGCAGAAATCGGCCCGTGCTTTTATAACAAGGGCGTAGCCGATGCGCAGGAACGTATGCAGGCACGCATCGGCGAACTCGATTACGAAGTGCATGCCGATGAATTTCAGTATTGGCGCAAACCAACCAAAGGCCGCCGATAAGATTTGTATATTCAACCGTAATCTGGTCTAACCGCACCCACAAAATATATGAACCCTGCTTTGTGGCGACGAATAGAGCAGCTTTATCACGAAGCTCTGGAGCAAGCTCCGGCAGAACGTGCCGCGTGGCTCGCCGCCTGCTCGGGCGACGAAGCCGTGCGCTCAGAAGTCATCCGCCTGCTCGCCGCCAACGAAGAAGCCGAGGGCTTTTTGGCCCAACCGCTGACGGCGGTGGCGGCGGCTGAGTTCAGCGACACGGCTACGCGGAATGCGGCGACGGCTTCGTTGCTCGATCAAACTCTTGGGCATTTCCGCATCATTTCTCGCATCGGCGCGGGCGGAATGGGAGAAGTTTATTTAGCCAAAGACACCAGCCTCGGACGCCAGGCGGCGCTCAAACTTTTGCCGACCGCTTTCACCGCCGATGCCGACCGTTTGCGCCGCTTTGAACGCGAAGCCCGCGCCGCTTCGGCGCTCAATCATCCGAACATACTGACGATTTACGAGATCGGCGTAACCAATGACATTCATTTCATTGCGACTGAGTTCGTCGAGGGCGTTACGCTGCGCCAGCAATTAGCCGACGGCAAGCCGGCGTTGCGCGCTACGCTGGAGGTGATCTTGCAAGTGGCCGCTGCGCTCAAGGCGGCGCACCGCGCCGGCATCGTGCATCGTGACATCAAGCCTGAGAACGTGATGATCAGGCCCGATGGCTTGGTCAAGGTACTCGATTTCGGTTTGGCGCAAGTGACAGCCCAGACGACAGAGCGTCAAGCCGGGGTTGATAGCGATGCGCCGACAGCGGCGTTGCTGAGAACCGCACCGGGGATGGTGATGGGTACGCCGCGTTATATGTCGCCGGAACAGGCGCGCGGGCAACAAACCGATGCGCGCACCGATATTTTCAGTCTGGGCGTCATGCTTTATGAGAGCGTAACCGGGCGGCCTCCGTTTGCCGGTGCGTCGCTGGCCGAAATCTTCGCCAATCTGCTGCATCAAGAGCCTGAACCACTGACGCTTCACGCGCCCCAAGCGCCGAGCGAATTGGTGAACGTCATCCATCAGGCTTTGCGCAAAGACCGTGAGGAACGCTATCAGACGATGCAGGATTTCGCCGCCGCTTTGGAACAGGTGAAACGTAAGCTCGAAATCGAAGCGGAAATGGTCGCCACGCGCCAATTGGCCGTGCCGACTGACGAGGCCATTGCGCCGGAAACCTTGCCGCAAAGTGCGTTGGTGAATACCGCGCAACCCTCTGAAGCGAAAACCACTGTCGGCGATCTTACCCGCAATGAAACCGCCAGCGCGTCAGCGCGCGCTGCGGGGCAACGGTGGCGCGGATGGTTGTTGGCAGCCTCGTTCGTAGCAATAGCCGGGGGAGGCTTTGCGTTGTACCAAACCTTCACGCGCAGTGAAGGGCGGGGTAGACGGTCGGAACCGCTGAACAGCGTCCCGCTTACTACTTTTCCAGGCACCAAGGATCACACTGATTTTTCCCCTGATGGCAGCCAGATGGTTTTCGCCTGGGACGGCATCAACAAATCGCTGTATGGCAAACGCGACATATACGTCAAAGGGATCAAAACCAGTAACCAACTGCAATTAACCACCGCGCCCGCCGATGACTTGCAACCGGTCTGGTCGCCCAAAGGCGATTACATCGCTTTTTTGCGGCAGATTGAGGGCACGCGCTACGAGG
>JABFSD010000106.1 GCA_013140935.1 Acidobacteriota bacterium | reverse complement strand
GCAAGACCCTGATCGCCTGCCCGCCGAAGATTATTGCCGCAACCGGAAGAAGAAGTTGATGGAAGAATTGCTGACCCGTTTCGGCACTTTGCTGCAAACCACACAGGAAGCGCGCGGCGCGTTGCGGTTCGTCACCCACGACGAACCGGCGCGTTTTGCCGCGACGGTCAACGACTGCCTCGCCGCTTTCACGCCCTGGCAAACCGACTGCCACGTACCCGAAAAATTTTCTCCGCTTGAAACCACGCTCCCTGCCTTCAGTGTCGAACGCGCCGACTCCGACGCCGCACACGCCGTAGAAATCAAACGCTATCACGCGCTGTTGCATCCCGACTGCCTTGCCCGATTGTTGCGCGCGCTTGGTTATGCGCCTGCCGCTGAACGCCTCGACATTCCGCGTTTCTATTCCGCCGCGTCAAACGATAAGGGCGACACCGACAACGACTATCCCGCCGAGAGCGTATCGCTCACCGACCGCGAACGCGCCGAGTTACTTGATTACCTGCACGACCGCGAACAGCGCCGCAAGCAAACCAAAGCCACCCAGTTGCGTTTCGTCGCGCACGGCCACGAACTGGCGCGACTCGATTTGGGACAAACCGCACCGGTTCGCTTTGCGTTGCGGGAATACGCCGAGTTTCTTGAGATACGAACGGCGACCGACGATTTGCTGCTCGCTACGCATCAGTTGCGTTATGACGACGAAGACCGTCTGCTTCCCGAAGAGGCCGTCATCGTCTTGCCCAACGGTGATCGTCTGGCTTTCACGACCAGTCCTGCGAATACCATCACCGTCGCTGACGCTGCGCCCACCGCCCAATCAAGTTGGCGGCAGTGGTTCGACTGGTCGGTTTGGTTCGAAGCGCCGCGTTGGCAACCGGTTTTCGCGTTGGCGTTGTTGTTGTTGCTGGCAGCGAGCTTTTTTTATTGGCTGGCCCAGCGAACTGCACCGCCGCGCCGCGAGATTGTTTACACCGCGTCGCCTACTCCCACGCCGCAGCCTTCTCCGACCGCAGCGGTTACGCCCACGTCGCCACCGAAGAGCAGCGCCACGCCGCTGATCAGCGATGACGTAATCGCAACCAACTTGCGCACGCGCGCCAGCGACGAAACGGCTTCGCTCACACGCGGCGAACGCGCCGACGCCGTCACGCTGCTCGCTGCGCGCAAGCTGTATCTCGACTTGAGCGCAGATGCTTTTACGCAATCGCTGCGCACGCAACTCGTCGAACGGCTGAACACTTTCACGCTGACTGCTAATCCTGATGAAGCCGACATTGCGCTCAAAGTGAACGCTACGTCGGTTGCGCCCAATCGTCTAACGCTCATCGCTCGCATCGTAGACGCTAACGGCAAAGTCATCTGGCCGTTGACGCCGCGCGTGAGTGGGCGTAAATACGAAGGCCCCACAGACAAGACGCTCGACCAATTCAGTCGGGAATTGGCGCGCGATGTTCAGCAGTTAAAACAAAAGTGAATGCCGGTGTGCGAAAGCCTTTAAGATCACTGAATTTGTGACGGCCTGCTTTATCGGCACTCGTTCACTGTTTTCTCAAAAGAGGAAAAACGAGATGAAAACGACCGCCCATTTGGGAAAGGTTTTGTGGCTGTGCTTCGCTTTGTTATTTCTGCCTCCCGTTTGGGGAATCCCCGAAACCTATGCCCAATTGATCGGCGAACAGCCTGCCTTATCGTTAGGTTCATCGGTGGTGGCTCAGCTACGCAAAGGGGAAATACACCGCTATCCGATAGCACTGAATGCCGGACAATACCTATGTGTTGAAGCGATTGCCGTCACCAGTGAAATTATATTGGAACTTACGACGCCGGATGGCAGAAAGCTGATGAAAGCCAAAGCCCGCAGCGGCGCGCCGGAGGGAAACACCGCTGTAGTTGTAGCAGAAATAACGGCAAGTTATTTCGTGAAAATCGCGGCTACCAACGCGGAATTGGAAAACGTCGAATATCGCATCCGGCTCGTCGAGATGCGTGAAGCCAGCGCCCAGGATCGCGCCCGTTGTCAGGGGGATTATCTTTTTGCGGCGGGCGAAGAGTTATACGGGCTGCGCACTCGAGAAATTTATCCGGCGGCGATTGAAAAATACGAAGTAGCTTTTTCTTTTTACCAACAGGCAGGGGACTGGTACGGAATGGCGTTAGCCATAGAAACCAAAGGCGTGACGTTGTATGCTCTGGGCAATTACTCAGAATCGTTGGCCGCCTTCGAGCAATCATTGCCGCTTATCAGAAAAGCCGGTACACAGACGAAAGTTCTCACGCTGGAAGCGAATATCACCAATAACATCGGGGGCATTTATTATTCTCGCTACGACAGACAAACGGCGCTTGCTTATTTTCTGCAGGCTGCCGGTTTGTACGCTCGCTTGGGAAATCAGGGAAGCGAGGCCTCTTGTTTATCGAATATTGCCAGCATTTATTGCCTAACCGGACAACCGGAAGAATCGCTCAAATGGTATGAGCAGGCGCTGCAAATTCAGTTAAAACTCGACAACCGCTTACATCAGGCGATTGCCCATCATGGTCGCGCTTCTGCTTATTTCCTGCTGGAAAAATATGAAGATGCGATTCAGGAAAACCTGAAAGGATTGGAACTATGGAAGAAACTAGGAAATAACAGCGGCAGGCAGGCGCTGGCGTTACGGTATCTCGCCGAAAACTACTTAGCCTTACAGCAGCCGCAAAAAGCGTTGGAATATCTTGAACAAGCCATGCTTTTAACCAGAGAGGGCGGTACGCTCGGTGAAGAAGCCGTCATACTTCATCTTTACGGCGAAGTCTGGCAATCACTGGGCGATATTAGTAAAGCACTTGATTATTTTCGTCAGGCGCAAGCCTTGCGGCTAGGATTGGGAGAAAGGATATTGGAGGCGAAGACGCACGCGAAAATCGCGCAGGCAGAAGCGTCTCAGGAAAATTATTCAGAGGCGTTGTCGCAAAGCGCGCGTTCGCTCGATTTGATTGAAAACGTCCGGCACGGTTATTCCAACTTTATGCTTGGCGCTTCTTATAATTCCTCAATACATAATTATTACGCGGAACATATCGAGCTTCTGCTTGAGTTACATCGAAAAGAGCCGTTGGCCGGCTATGACGCTCAGGCTTTGCAGGCTAGCGAGCGCGCGCAAGCCCGCTCTTTACTTGAAACGTTAGGCGATCTCGGCAACGACATTCGTGCCAACGCAGCGCCGACCTTGTTGGAAAAAGAAAGAGACTTGCAGCAACAACTGGAACGATTGAATAGCCAACGCAATACTTTGCGGCGCGGGGCAGCAAACGCCGAGCGAAGTGACAAGCTAATTCAGTTTGAAAATGAGCTTCGTCGTCTTTTATCAGAATACGATCAGTTGCAAGGGCAGCTTCGCCAGAGTAGCCCGCGTTATTCTGCCTTGTTACGTCCTCAACCTCTGAGCAAGGCAGAAATTCAGCATCAGGTTCTCGATTCTGAAGCCGTATTGCTCGAGTATTTTGTCACACGCACTGGCATTTATCTGTTCGCACTTACCAAAGAACTGCCTCTGACCGTCGTCGAGATTAAAGAAAAAAAGGCAATTGAACAGGCGGCAGCTTTTTTTAAGCGCCGCAAGTTTGAAAGTGACCAGGAACTGCGCGCGCGATTTTCCTATGCTAATTCTGAATTTCGAGCGACTACTCAATTACTAAGTGACAAGTTGTTGCTTCCCATTGCCCCTTTATTGAAAAAAAGAAAAATCTGGATTGTCGGCGATGGAATAATTCAGCAAATCCCGTTCAATGCATTGCCTGACCCCACGGCGGGCGAGGCGTCTCGGGCCGGTCAATCAGTACGTTTAAATTTAGCCAGAGTCACACCGTTGCTCGTCGCGCATGAGCTAGCATTTTTACCGTCGGCCTCGACCATTGCCTGGTTGCGCAAGGCAAACGCCCAACGCCCCATGCCTAGTGGGTTGATTGCCGTGTTAGCCGACCCGGTGTTTTCTGCCAATGACCAGCGAGTAACACGTTTGCCTCGCAAAACGGAACAGGAAACGAATAACTTGCTTCAATCTGTTCCGCTCGCTTCTGACGCGGGGAAGTTGCTCAGGGACGGAGCCGGGGAAACAGAGCCTGTCTTATTGAGCCGGCTGTCTGCGACGCGCGCAGAGGCTCTGGCCATTGCGGCACTCGCGCCTGCCAGCCAACGCCTGGTGGCGCTCGATTTCGCTGCCAACCGGGAAGTCGTTATCAATGGCGGTTTGAATCGGTTTCGCTATTTGCACTTTGC
>JABFSD010000427.1 GCA_013140935.1 Acidobacteriota bacterium | reverse complement strand
ATGACGACCTTTGAGGCGATCAAAATTGCGCGCGAGCGCGGCCTCGATCTGGTCGAAGTCGCAGCGCAAGCCCAACCGCCCGTGTGTCGCATCATTGATTTCGGCAAGTATCAATACGAGCAAAAGAAAAAGGCGCACGAAGCGAAAAAGAAACAGGTCGTCATCGAAGTCAAAGAAATCAAGTTTCGTCCGGGTACTGACGATCACGACTACAATTTCAAGACGAAGCACGCCAAAGAAATTTTGCAGGACGGCAATAAGGTCAAGGCGACGGTGCGCTTGCGCGGACGCGAAATCACTCACAAAGAGTTGGGGATGAAACTCATCAACCGGCTCGAAAAAGATTTGCTCGAATTTGGCAATATCGAAGTTCGTCCGCGTGTCGAAGGCATGATGATGACCGCGATTTTCGCCCCGAAAAAAGTCGAAAAGCCGCAAGAGAAACCCAAACCCAAACCGCCCGCGCCGCCGCGTGAAAACAAACCAGTGGAACTGAAACCGGCCGCGAGTGCCGCGCCGCCTGTCAGCGCCGCGCCCGCAAGCGAACCAACGAAGGTCGAACCGGCAAAGGTCGAACCGACCCATACTGAACCAGTGGCAGCGGTTAGCAGCAGTCCTGAACCGACTGCCTAAAGAGATTTATCCAACAGATTTATCAACGAACGGCAATTCACCTTGCCGTAAATTTACCGGAGGATTTATGCCTAAATTGAAAACACACAAAGGCGCGGCGAAACGTTTTCGTACGACCGCGACCGGCAAGATCAAGCGCGGACATTCGCATGCACGTCACATCCTGACCAAGAAATCCGCCAAGCGGAAACGTATGCTCGACATTGACGTGATGGTTTCTGACAGCGATCAAAAACGCGTCGAAGCCATGCTGCCGTATGGTCGGAAGTAGTTTTCAGTTTTTTGTTTGCGGCCATTCATTTTAGTTATCCGCTGCAAACTTGAACCGAACTGAAAACTGAAAACTAACAACTGGAATTTTTTAGGAGGAAATTATGCCTCGCGCAAAACGTGGGAGTAAGCGCTTAGACAAGCGCAAAAAACTGGAGAAACTGTCGTCTGGCTATCGTGGTACCAAGAGCAAGTTGTATCGCCAGATGCGGGAAGCCGTGCAACGCGGCCTGAAATTCGCTTATGTCGGACGCAAGCTCAAAAAACGTGACTATCGTTCGCTGTGGATCGTGCGCATCGGCGCGGCGGCGCGTACCAATGGCTTGAATTACAGCCAGTTGATGCACGGCCTAAAACTCGCCGACATCGAACTGGATCGCAAGATTCTGGCTGATCTCGCCGTGAACAACCCCGAAGCCTTCGCCGACTTGTCGAGTCAGGCCAAAGCGGCGCTCGCCAAAGCGGGTGATACGTCGAAAGACAAAGTGGCACCGGCTCCGGCGGGCAAAACGGCTCCGATTGCGGGTGCAGGCATTGCGCCGAAAGCCGCAGCGGCTCCGAAACCAGCGGCTCCGAAAGCGGTAGCGAAAGTCGAGACACCGGCGCCGGTGGTTGAAGCTGCCGCGCCTGTCGTTGAGGAAGTCGCCGCGCTGGTCACGGCTGTCATTGATGCGGGTGCGACGCAACCGCTTTCCGCCATTGATACGGCGACGACGGGACGTTTATCCGACCTGACGCGCATCGTTGACCTGAACGACGAAGACGATCAAAAGCTCAACGCCATCGGCATTTGGCTTTGTGCTGAACTGCTCGAAAAAGGCGCTGATAAAGCGGGTCGCAACGCGATTGCCGACGAAGCTGGAGTTGACGAGAAGAACGTGTTGCGCTGGGTCAACCAGGCCGACCTGTTCAGCCGCATTCCGGGCGTGAGCGAAAAGCTCGCCGATCTGCTCGAAAAAGCGGGCGTAGACACCGTGGTCGAATTGGCTACGCGCGTGCCTGCGAACCTGCACGCCAAACTGGTCGAGACGGATGCGGAACTCGCTCCTTCGGCAGAAGAAGTCGAAAGCTGGGTCGCCCAAGCCAAAGAGTTGCCGCGCGTGATTTCGCACTAGGCGACGTTGGCGAATTTGTTAGTCATAAATACCCAGAGCTTGGCGACAAGTTCTGGGTATTTGTTTAATCCCTGTCAGACCGATGCTATGACCGAACGTCTCACACAATTACGCGCTGAGTTCACGGCTGAACTCGCCGCCGCCGTCACCGAAGCTGACGCCAACGCCCTGCGCGACCGTTGGGTAGGCCGCAAAGCCGGACTCATCACCGCCGAGATGAAAACGCTCGGCAAGCTCTCGCCCGAAGAACGCAAGACCGCCGGCGCGCAACTCAACGAACTCAAAACCGAAGTCGAATCCGGTATTGACGATTTGCTGAATAGATTCGCTGCCGAACGTGAAGCCGCGCAACTCATCGCCGAACGCATTGACGTGACTTTGCCGGGACGCCGCATCGCCGCCGGTCACTTACATCCGATCACGCTCTTGCGTCATCGCATCGAAGACATTTTCGTTTCGATGGGTTACGCGATTGAGGACGACCGCGAGATCGAAACGACGTTTTATAACTTCACGTCGCTGAACATTCCCGACAATCATCCCGCGCGCAGTCCGCAAGATACGTTTTATCTTGTGGGTGAAAACGAGAGTACGCTGTCGCTGCGTTCGCAAACGTCAACGATGCAGATTCACGCCATGCAAAAGCGCCGTCCGCCGCTGCGCGTAGCCGCGCCTGGTCGTGTATTCCGCCGCGATACGCCTGACGCTACGCACAACCCGATGTTCTATCAGGTCGAAGGCTTGCTCGTGGATAAAGGCATCACGCTCGGCGACCTCAAAGGTACGGTCGAAGAATTCGTGCGCCGTTTGTTCGGCCCCGACACCAAGACGCGCTTTCGGCCTTCTTATTTTCCCTTCGTCGAACCGGGCGCGGAGATTGATTACACCTGTTTCAAATGCCACGGCGACGGCTGTCGCGTATGCAAGCAATCGGGCTGGATCGAAATGGGCGGTTCAGGAATGGTTCATCCCAACGTGTTGCGTGGCGTCAACATTGATCCTGAAATTTATTCGGGCTTTGCTTTTGGTTTAGGGTTAGATCGGCTGTGCGCGTTGATGTACGGGCTGGATGACATTCGCCTGCTGTATGAAAATGACGTGCGCTTTTTAGAACAGTTCAGTTAAGGAGTGAACGACATGACAGCGAACGGAAAAAACGTGAAAGCACAACTCCGGCAAATCTGCGAGACGATTGCGCGCGAGTTTCAGCCGGAGCGCATCATCCTGTTCGGTTCGCAGGCTTACGGGAAGCCGACGAAAGATTCCGATCTAGACTTGCTCGTCGTGATGCCTTTCACCGGCGATGCGCTGGAACTATCAGTAACCATTTTGCGCAAGCTCAATTTATTGCTGCCGATTGATTTGCTGGTAAAGACGCCGGAACAAGTGCAACAGCGGCTGGCGTTAGGCGACGGCTTCATGCGCGAAATCATCGAACGAGGGAAAGTGTTGTATGAAGCCCCTGACGTTTGAGTGGATTGAAAAAGCCGAAGACGACTGGGACGCTGCGTTAAAGCTCTATCGCGCGCGCCAGCGACCCCATTACGGCTTGGTTTGTTTTCTCGCGCAACAGTGTGCAGAGAAATACCTGAAAGCGTGGTTGGAGGAATTGGGCTTACCCATTCCGTTAACCCACAACCTGATTTTGTTGCTGACGCAGATCAAAGAGATCGAGCCGGAATGGAGCGTCTTGCAACCTGAGTTGACGGCACTGAATGCTTATTCGGTAGCGACTCGTTATCCCGGACAAACCGCTAGCAAACTCAACGCGCAACACGCGATCAGAGACGGCAAGGTCGTTCGGTTGGCAATGCGCGAAGCGTTTGAATTAGAGACGTAAGTGCTTGCCTCCTTAACCTCGCAAGACCGCCATGGCTTTGTGAGTTGTGAAATACGGCTTGGATGACATTCGCCAGTTGTATGAGAATGACGTGCGCTTTTTAGAACTGTTCGCTTAACCGTGACGGCTTGCCGGAAGCACTCTGAAACGTGAAGCCGTCGCCCAACTTTCAAGGAGAGATTTATGTTCTTGCAAAGACTTCGGTTCATCGTTCGGTGCGGGTTGATTCTTTGTGTTCTCAGCGGCAGCCTCAACGTGGTTGAGGCACAAACCTTGCCGCCGACTGAGTTCAAGATTCCTACGGCGGCCAGCGGCGTATCGCGCATCATTGCCGGGCCGGATGGCAATTTGTGGTTTCTGGAAACGGCTGCACACAAGATTGGGCGCATTACTCCCAGTGGACAAA
>JABFSD010001139.1 GCA_013140935.1 Acidobacteriota bacterium | reverse complement strand
TCATAGACCATCTTAAATCCGCCCGCCGGAGCCGCCACGAACATAGGTAATACGAAAGTAATTCGCATTTAACTTTATGACCAGCGTTTCAAAATAAATGCCGCCGCGATCCAACGTAACACGAGCGGATAGCGACAATAACTGAAAGCCTCACACGCTTTGCCTATTGCGGCAGCCCATTCACGACGGAGCTTCCATGCGTGGGCCGCGCGAATTTGCAAGCGCGCCAATAACTGCGCGCGATTCACGCCCGTGCGTTGCCATACGTCGGGATGCAGCGACTCAACCGATTGCAAGGCAATAACGGCGTCACGCACGCCACGGTTGATGTCACGGTTATCGCCGACCAGACTATGCGGTCGGAAGCGATAATAAGCCAACGGACGAGCGATTCCGGCTAACTCAAAATGATAGGAAATTCGCATCAGGTATTCATGATCTTCGGCGCGGATCAGGCTTTCGTTCAGGTCACCTATCGTTTCATAACAACTACGTCGCATCACGATGGTATTGGTAGGTATGCAATCGCCGTAAAGTAACAATTTGAGTCCCGGATTTACCGTATAACCTACCTTATCTGTGATAATACGGTTTGTGCCCTCTTGCATCATGATCCACGATTCAGCGTAAACCAGTCCGACGTTCGGATGTTGGTCGAGAAAAGCGACCTGCGTTTCAAGTAACTCAGGATGCCATAAATCATCACTATCCAGCCAGGCGATATATTCTCCTTGCGCGTGCCGGAAACCTAAGTTACGCGCAGCCGAAGGCCCGCTGTTTTTTTGGGTGAACACTTGCAAGCGCGGCTCATAGCTACGGGCCAGTGATAAGGTTTCATCCGTCGAGCCATCGTCTATCGCCAGGATTTCGTAATCCTGAAGGGTTTGGACAAAAATGCTTTGCAAGGTTTCAGCCAGATAAGGCGCGGCGTTATACATCGGAATGACGACGCTGACCTTGGGCGGCACGGAATTCAAATAACGGATAAATCGCGTTGAGCGTACTGGTTCAATAAATGCCGCCGGATCGCGCCCGCCGTCATACGGGTAAAACGCATCGCGGGATCAAGACAAGCCAAATAACTCAATTTCGCGGCGCGATATAACCTGAAACTTTCCTGATCGCGTTCAAACTCATTGAGTAACTTGAGCCATTTTTTGCGGCGCAGTTGGTGGTCACACAGCGTGCGTAAAGTGGGCGAAGGAAGTGTGCGACTGAATTTTCGCCATAGCTCAAAGTGTTCCGCTTCAAAACGCTCTGCCCGCGCCGTGGTCTTCGATTCAGCGTGTAAGCGAAAGCGCGCAACCGCATTTGATAAATAATGAACCTTGGGAAATTGGGAAAGATAGCGCAGCGTCATTTCCCAGTCAAAAACATAATGATAATGTTCATCAATGCCGCCGCATTCGAGTAACAACGGACGACGCAACCAGACGGCGGGCTGGTGATAAGTCGTCGCGGGGTGAAAAACCAGCAAGCCGGCGACGGTGAGGTTTTCGTTCGTAATGATTTTCTCAGGGCCTTGCCCGAAATTTATGCAAGCGGCGGCGACCGCCTCGGCTTGAGTTTCAACAAAGCTCAAGGCAATTTCGGCTAAAGCCCCAGGCATTAATAAATCGTCGGAGTTAATCCAATTTAAGATTTCGCCCGTCGCGCGTTGCAAACCTTTGTTAATCGCATGCGCTTGTCCATTGTCTTTTTCGCTCACCCAATCAGAAAGCCACGGCGCATAGCGCTGCATTATGGATCGGCTCTCGTCTTCGCTACCGCCGTCAATCACGAAGTATTCCAGGTTCGGATAATTTTGTAACAGAACGGAGCGCAAGGTTTCTTCCAAATAGCGCCCTTGATGATAAGAAGGCGTAATGACCGTGATGCGCGGCCAGGGCTGTCCATTCGGCATTAGCGGTGACAAAGCGGGGGCGGCATTAGTCCACGGCCATCCGTATTTGTCAGCGGGCGGAGCCGGTAATTGAGCCAACCAGTCAGCCATAAACTAAATCAACTTGCGCCGCTTGCATTGCAAATTTCCCGTTACATCGAAAGTAACAAAACGAAGTTCCTGCTGATAAAACGGCCTTAGCGCATCGCGCCACTCCAGGCGCTCGTCCAGACGAAGTTTTTTGAAAATGCGATAGGCGTAAGACAGCAATGAATTTCCTTTACGACCTAAACAAGCCCAGGCTTCCTGTTGGTATAACGCGGCTTGACTGGCACTGCGTTGGTCGGCGTGATGACGAAAGCATCCCAGCGGCGCGTCGAGCAAGGCTAAATCAGCGTAGGTAAAAAAACGTCGCCATAGCTCAAAATCGTTCGCCATACGCAGGGATTCGTTCAAATGGCTACCCGCGCGTTCCCACAAAGACTTGCGCCAGAACGTAGATTCCTGCTGAATAAAGTCGAGCGCAAAAGGTTCGAATCCCAAATAACCGCCCGCCATAAAAAAAGACTTGGAAAAACCCGGAGTAAATAAAGTATAGATTTCAGACTTTTCGCTGAAATGCCCTTGTTGCGCAGCGGTCAGCCAGGTAATTTCAGGAAAGGACTGGAAGGTTTGCGCTACGCGATGCAAGGCTTGGGGGAAATAAAAATCGCCCGCGTTTATCCATGCCAAAATTTCTCCGGTGGCGCACGCGAAGCCTTTGTTCAAGGCGTGAGCGTGTCCGCGATCAGGTTCGCTCGCCCAATAACTCAGTTGTTCGTCATAACGTTCCAACAAGCTCACGGTTTCGTCAGCGCTGCCGCCGTCAATCACGATATATTCCAGATTCGGATAGTCTTGCGAAAACACCGAGCGCATCGTCTCTTCTAAATAATGTCCGTGACGATAGGTCGGCGTGACGATGCTGATTTTGGGGTAACTCGTTAATGGATTGGTTAGCAGCGATTCGTCTCGCGTCCACGGCCATCCGGTTTTGCCCGCAGGCGAGCTAGACAATAACATCAAGCCAGATTAAGCGAATACCAGCGACTCAACACGTAAAGGCTCCACACGCGCGACCAACTTAGCTTTTCCGCCAAAAAATCTCGCCATACAGCGGTCAGGGCTGGAAGCTGAATCACGCGATGCAACGAGGTTTCGTTAAATTCACGCTCTATCTCTGTGCGTAATTCGTGGCGCAACCAATGTTTGAAAGGTAACTCAAATCCACGCTTGGGGCGGTTTACGATTTCGCGCGGCAGGTCACCGACCGCGTTTACTAACAAACGTTTGGGTTCGCCCGCGCGCACTTTCAGGTTGCCGGGCACGCGCAACATAAATTCGACCAGATGATGATCTAACAGAGGAACGCGTACTTCTAGGCTATGCGCCATACTCATTGCGTCAGTGTCACGCAACAAGGTGTTACTCAAATAACCGTGCAACTCCAATCTCGAAGCCTGATTGATAACATCTTTCGTCGCGCCGGTTTCCTGCTGAAGCTGCTCCCACGTCAATAACTGGGCGGAATCCCGTTGATGAAGATCGGCCGCATAGCCATTCGCGGTGAATAACCGTTGTTGCTGTTCGCGCGTAAATAAGCGGCGCTGTAATTGAACGGAATGATCGTTGAGATGCTGGCTGCGTAATAAGGCGCTCAGTTTTTGCGTTCGATGCGAACCGGAAAAAGCGCCGACCGTGGCGGCAGCGGCGTAGCGTAAACTGGCAGGCACTGACTTGACCCGCTGACGCCAGCGTTCGTTTTGAGTTATATTCTGAAAAAATTGATAACCCGCAAATACTTCGTCTCCGCCTGCACCTGAAAGCGCGACTTTCAATCCATTCGCTGCCACAGCTTCACTAATAAGATAAGTGTTGAACCCGTCTATCGTCGGCTGGTCGAGCGCCGCCAGCGCGCGCGGCAACTTGGCGAGTAACTCAGATTCACTGACGGTAACACGCTGATGTTCGGTGTGAAATTGTCGTGCGATGCGTTCGGCATAAACACTTTCGTTAAATTCATCCTGCTCAAAAGCGACTGAAAAACTTTTGATCGTGCCGGTGGTCGCGCGCCGCATCAGCGAAACCAGCGCGCTTGAATCAATGCCGCCGCTGAGAAATAAGCCGACCGGCACGTCAGACACCAGACGCAAGCGAGTAGCTTCAAGCAAGAGTTCCGATAATTTCTCTGTTATTTGCGCTTCATCGGTGAATGGATTTTCTGTTTCAGTTGGTAGCTGCCAATAGTTTTGGGCCGTGATTTGTCCATCGGCAAAAGTCAAAGCCTGTCCCGGCAGAACGGAATAAACGTTTTCGAGAATGCTCAACGGCTGTTGCACCGAGCCGT
>JABFSD010000248.1 GCA_013140935.1 Acidobacteriota bacterium | reverse complement strand
CTTTTGACCAGTCTCGACAAAATCGGCCACGTCACCGACCTGCCCATCGAACGCAGCAAAGGCCGCCAGATGTTGGTCAAAAACGAAGGCGCTTCGGTCAATTTGCATAAGGTGCGGTTCTCTTATGACGGACAAAAAGAAATTCTGCGCAACCTCGATTTGACGGTTCAACCAGGCGAACACGTCAGTCTGGTGGGCGCGAGCGGCGCGGGGAAATCTACGTTAGCGGCGCTGCTGTGCGGCTTGCAAGAACCCGCACAAGGCTTGGTGCAAATCAACGGGATGGACGTACGCGATGCGCAACTCGACAGTTTGCGCCGTGTCGTGTCGCTGGTGAGCGATACCAACGAGCTGTTTGCCGGTACGATTGAGGAAAACATTCTGCTCGGTCGCCATCACCTGCCGCACGAAGATTTGCAGTGGGCGATTGAATTCACGCAGTTGTCTGACGAACTCGCTACGTTCTCTGACGGATTGCAAACGCGGCTCGTCACCGAAGGCCGCAACCTGTCGAGCGGACAGCGTCAACGCCTGATGCTGGCACGCGCCATCGTGGGACGCCCGCAACTGTTGATTCTCGACGAAGCCTTCACCGGCATTGACGAACACGACAAGCTGCACATTTTGGATGAACTCTATAACCCGGCTTATCCGTGGACGATTGTGGATATTTCGCACGACCCCGAAGTCGTGATGCGTTCGCACCTAGCGCACGTACTCGCACATGGCCGCCTCGTCGAATCAGGCCGCACGCAGGAGTTGTTGAGCAAACGCGACGGCGAGTTTTCGCGCTTGTTCCCCAGTTTGGGTTTGCGCGAAGTGAGGTAAACGGTGGCGCAAGCTGCCGAGCTTGCGCCGCTTCGTGAGTTATCGCATTGGCAACCGCCGAAGACTTCGGTAAGTAAATCAGCGCAAGCTCGGCAGCTTGCGCCACCATTATGGCTGCACTCGAACGAGAGATTTTGAAACAAGAAGACATCAAAGCTACGCCGTTGCGCGTGGTTCCGCCGCCTGCGCCGAAGAAAGCGGGCGTGATGGACGAACTGCGCACGCCGCATCCGTTTCGCGCGATTGGCTGGGCGCTGTTGATTTTGCTGACGTTGATTTTGCTCTGTCTTTATTTCGTACCGTGGCAGCAGTCGGTGACGGCGTATGGAAAGGTGATCGTCTTCTCGCCGATGGATCGTCCGCAACGCATCGAAGCGCAAATCCCCGGTCGCCTTGTGCGCTGGAACATCGTCGAAGGCCAAACCGTCAAAGCCGGTGAAACCATCGCCGAGATCGAAGACATTGATTCAAAGTTTCTCGATCAGAATCAGGTCGCGCGCATGGAAGAACAACGCGGCTTCATCCGCGACAGCCTCACGCAAGCTCGTGCGCGCGAACAAGCGTTACTCGCGCAACTGACTGATTTAGAGCAATCGCGCAACGTCGCCATCCCCGGCGCGGAAGGTCGCGCCAAACAAGCCGAAGACGTAATTCGCCAGTCGCAACAATCGGTCGAACAAGCGCAGCAAAGCGTCGTCACCGAAGAACTCAATCTGAAACGCCTTCAGGAATTATTCGAGAAAGGTCTGCGTTCAAAACGCGATCTCGAATTGCAGGAACTCGCGCTCGTCACCGCTAAGACGCGGCTCGAAACAATGCAAGCCGCGCTGGATGTCAGTCGTCGTGGCGCGCAAATCGCGGGCTTTGATAAAGACCGGGTCGTGAACGATACAGCGGCGGGCTTGAACAGCTTGCGCGCTTCGCTGGCGTCGGTGCGCGAGACCATCGCCAAGACCAACAGCGACCTGCAAAAACTCGACGTAGACATTCAAAACACCACGCAACGCGGCGACCAGCGTTTCATTCGCTCGCCGCGCGACGGACAAATCGCGCGCGTCAAAAAAACCGGCCCCGGCGAAACCGTCAAAGCCGGTGACGAACTGGCGATGCTCGTGCCTACGACACAAGATCAAGCCGTTGAATTGTATCTGTCTGATTACGACGCACCGTTGGTTTCGCCCGGTCGGCAGGTGCGACTGAATTTCGCCGGCTGGCCCGCGTTGCAATTCGTCGGCTGGCCTTCGATTGCGGTAGGTACGTTCGCGGGCAAGGTCAAAGTGATGGATGCCGTAGACGACGGCAAGAGCCGCTTTCGCATCATCATCACGCCCGACGAAGACGCGATTAAATCAGGCCAGGAAGAAAAGTGGCCGTCGCTCGCGCAACTGCGTCCCGGCGCTGAAGTCAACGGTTGGGTGATGTTGGATACGGTGTCGCTAGGCTTCGAGTTGTGGCGGCAGTTCAACGCTTTTCCGCCCACCGTGCCGCGCGAGGCGATCAGCGACAAGAAGACCAAAGGTGCGCTGCTCGAAGACAAGAAAGAAGAAAAATAATGAGCACGGGCCATTCTCAATTCTCAATTCACCATTCTCAATTCTCAGACAGCAGCAATCCCTGTCAGTCAGATCATCTCTGTCAAAGAATTGAGAATGGCGAATTGAGAATGCCGTTGACTCAGTAGGAGATTGAGGGAGTGAGTTTTCAAATCACCAAAGCTGCGTTGTGCATTTTTGTGCTGGCGACTTGCGCCTTTGCGCAAAACAACGCCGCGCGCCCGGTTGAATCATTCGACCAAACCTTTAGAGCAAGTTTGCAGCGTTCGATCAGCATTGCACTGCAAGACGACTTACCACCACCGCAGCGAAGCCGGTTGTCGCTTCCACCACCAAAGGCACCACAGGCGGCAACACCACCATCGGCTCCGCTGCTGTTATCTGACGTATTGCAAATCGTCGGACAGAATCATCCGAAACTCATCGGCGCGAGTGTCGAACGGCAAATCGCTTCGGCCAAGCGGCTGGAAAAACAAGGCGCGTTCGATCCGGTGGTGAATTTCGGTTCTGACTATTTGCAATACAACAGCACGACGACGCGCGGCAAAGCGGCGACGACCAACATCACCGGTGGCGGCATTGAATTATTGACGCGCTCCGGCATCAAGGTCGGTGCCGGCACGCGCTTCAATTTAGGCCGCGTCAAATCGCCGCTTTCTGCGACCGGCGACAGCGGCGAATACTTCGTCGAATTCAAAGTGCCGCTGCTGCGCGGCTGGCGCATCAACGAAAAGACTGCGGCGGAAAGACAGGCGCTGTTAGGCGAACCTTTGGCCGAAGCGGAATACGAAATCACGCGGCTCGACTTGTTGCTGACGGCGGCGACCGCCTATTGGGATTGGGTCGCGTCAAAACAAAAATTAATTGTCGCGCGCGACTTGCTCGAACTCGCAGACTTTCGCGCGCAAGCCGTCGCCGACCGCGTCAAAGCCGGAGACCTGCCCGCGATAGATCAAGCCGAAGCCGAAGCCGAAGTTTTCAATCGGCGCGAAGCCTTCACCAAAGCTGAACGTGATTTGCAAAAGAGCGCCTTCAAACTCTCGCTCTATCTGTGGACGGCGGATGGGCGCAACGCTTACAGCCCCGAACCCGAACAAGCGCCTAATGATTTCAACGCGCCGGTGCAATTTACCGACACGCAAGCCATCGAAGGCGAAAAGCTCGCGCTCGAACGCCGTCCTGAATTGCGCGCGCTCGGTCTCAATCGCCAGATTACGCAAGTTGATTTAGACCTCGCGCGCAACCAGCGCCGCCCCGCGCTTGAATTGAGTTTCAGCCCCGGACGCGACACCGGTTTCGGCGCGATTGGCACGACGTTCAAGGGTGGCCTTGATTTCACGTTGCCGCTGCGTCAGCGCACCGCCGACGGTCGCATCGGCGCAGCTTCATTCAAGCTGACCAAACTCGAACTCGACACTCGCAACGAACGGCAAAAGATTTCGACGCAGGTTTTCGACGCGGTGTCGGCGATCAATACGGCGTATGAACGCTATCGCGCGGCGCTGCAAGCCGTCACGCTCAACGAGCGTGTCGAAGCCGGTGAACGCGAAAAGTTTCGTTTGGGCGACAGCACTTTGTTTGTGGTGAATCAACGCGAACGGGCTACGGCACAGGCGCGCATCAAGCTGATCGAGATTCAGGCGGAGTATGAACAAGCCGTCGCCGCCTTCCGCACCGCTGCCGTTCAATACTAAGGATTGACTTGAAAATTAAACTGCCAAATCACGATTCACCGCAAAGGCGCAGAGGTCTTGCAGAGCTTACGCAGAGGAGGGAGAAAATGGCTCTTCTCTCTTTCTCTGCGTAAACTCTGCGAGACCTCTGCGCCTCGGCGGTGAAATGGCATCGTAATATACGAGCCGTTCCTAAAAGACTCTCGCCACCAAAA
>JABFSD010000069.1 GCA_013140935.1 Acidobacteriota bacterium | reverse complement strand
CAGTTTCACCGGACGCCCCAACTCAGCCGACAAGTCTGCGGCAAAGGTTACGCGGTGTGATTGAAAGGCGGTCTCGAAATCGGTCAACGGCATGGGCTGGCCTGCGTTCAGCGCGTCCACATAAGCCTGAAACTGCGGTTGATAGGGGTGATCGTTCACATCGCCTGAATCCACCGGAGCGACGGCAAGCTGGCTCCATTTGTTTTTGTCGGTCTTGAGTTTTTGGCTGTGAAAGCGGTTGTCGAGCAAGCTGCCCTGGCTGCCGACCAGATGGATGTGGAAGTAATAGGGCTGCAAACAATCGGTCACCGAAGCGCACTTGCCGATTTTGCCGTCCTTGAATTTCAAGATCGTCACCGACGTAGTGTCGTATTCATACGGCGCAAAAATTTCGCTGCGGCTGCGGTTGCTATATGAGGTGACTTCTTCTACGTCATTGCCCAGCGCCATCAACAGCATGTCGAGCGCGTGGCATCCGGCGGTGAGCAAACTGCTGCCGCCTTTGTCTTTCTTGATGTTCCAGGGAAACTGGCCGTACCACGGGCCGATGCCGTGATAATAATCGGTCTCGCCGTAATGCAATTCGCCCAGCAAGCCTTCGCGCAACAGCGCATTGATCGCCGTCGCGTGTTGACTGAAACGTACCTCAAAACATACTCCGGCTTGCACTCCGGCGGACTTGATCGCGTTGCGCATCCGCACCGTGTCTTCGTATTTAATCGCCAGCGGTTTTTCGATGATGAGATGTTTGCCCGCCGCTGCCGCCGCAATCGCCTGTTCGGGATGCAGCGGATGTTCGGTGCAAATATCAATCACGTGAATGTTCGGATCGGCCAGCATCGCCGCGTAATCGTTATAAACCTTGAGCGGCTGTCCGTATTGCTGTTCGAGCTGTTTCTCGTCGAGCGGTCGGCGCGAACAAACGGCGGTGACCTTTGCGCCCGTGACGTGTTTGAAAGTTTCGATGTGGGCTCCGGCTACCCAGCCCAAGCCCACGATGCCAATGTTGTAATCGCTCATGAAATCCCTCTTGATGAATCTTGATGAATCCACTCCGACTGCGGTCGTGTGGTGCTTAAAGTCCTGCCTACATTTGAAAGGAAACTACGGGAATTGGTGATTGGCTCAATAGGCGACAACTGCGGTATCTGAGCTAGTTTGTTACTCGCCGCTTGGTATTGGTTAGGCGTCGCCGCACGATCTGGCAAACTCTTCTAACACCTATCACTCTCGTCGAGCCAACAGCGCCGCGCCGATGACCGTCGCTTCCGCACCCAACTCGGCGGCCACAATGCGGCAATCGTCATAAAGCGCCGGGTGCGTATGCAGGCGTGCTTCGTCGGCGATGGCCGAGACCAGATAAGGCCGGGCGGCAGGCGCGCCGCCAACCACGACGAGCGATAAATTGAGCAGGTTGATGATCTCACCGATAGCGAAGCCGATGAATTTTCCGGTACGTTGCAACATCAAGCGTGCCAGATCGTCACCGGCTTCGGCGGCCTCGACGATGTCGTCGTAAGTAAATTGCCGATGTAAACCCAACCGCGAGAGCGAAGAGGTGCTGTCACGTTGCAGCCGTTTTTGCGTGCGCCGCGCGACGTTCTCTGCCGAGACCATTGATTCGAGCGTAACGAAATCGCCCGTACGTTCGGGGTCAACCATCATTTCGCCCAACGCGCCCGCCAACCCCGACTGGCCGTATTGCAACTGTCCGCCCAACACCAGGCCGGCGCTGACATTCGCGCCCAGATGCAAATAAAGCCAATCGCGGACGCCTTGCGCGCGTCCGCGTTGCATCTCGGCCAACGTAGCCGCTTGCGCGTTATTGACCAGTGTCACATGGGTGTTAAAGGCACGCGCGAAAGCCTCACCTAAATTCAGTTCCACCAACGACGGAAGATAAGGCAGCTTGATCACGCGCTGCGTTTCGTGCTGGATGAGGCCGGGTAAGGCCAAGCCGAGGCCGCGCAACGATGCGCCGCAATTTTGTTCGGCAATGAACTGCCGCGTGGCAGCCAGCATTTCGTCAAGCAGGGCTTGCCCGCCCTGGTCCGTATTTTCGTGGTCGAATGAATAATCGAAACGCTGGAAGTGGCGCAGCGTACCTGCGGCGTTCAGCAGGCCGATGCGTAAGTGTTGTTTGCCCAGGTCGAAACCGAGCGTAGAGCCGTTATCAGCAGTGGTGGAAAGGGGATTGGAATCAGGCATTAACATGTCCTTTTAAGGGTTGCCGAGACAACGCCCCGGACTATAAAACCGGCTCCGACACGTGTCAATTTTGGCCTGCTGGCAGCCTTGCTCAGATTTTGCCCATCAAGTATCTTGTCGCGCGTTCGCTCGCCCCCAAGATTTGCCCATCCGCCATGTTCGCGCTGGCAAGCGAAACGTAAAAGATCGACTAAAGATCAACCGTCGCGCAGGTTTCGTGATGTTCCGTCAACTCGAATTCATCGTTATCGTTGGGGCAACGCGTCGGACGTTGCTGCTGGCCTGCGCGCGATGAATGGTAAGCATTGGCTGGCTGCATGGTAATTGAGGACCTGATTAAAGAATACGGTCTGTGGGCAGTTTTCTTCGGCGTCATGTTCGAGGGCGACCTGACTCTGCTTTTTGCGGGCGTGCTGGCACATCATGGCTTGTTCGGCTTCAGCGAAGCCTTTCTTACCAGCACGGTGGGCGGCCTGATCGGCGATTCGATAAGTTACCTGATCGGATATAAGGGCAAGGAACGCATCAAGCAAAGCGACTTTTATTTACGCGCCCAGCCCCAACTCGAACGGCTGTCGGCGCGTTTCGGCATCTATTCGGTCTTTCTGGTCAAATATATCTGGGGCTTGCGCACGGCCAGCGCCATCTTTTGGGGCTTTGCGCACATGCGTTATGCGCGCTTCGGTCCGTTGACGCTGGCGAGTTGCGCGATGTGGGCGTTGATTTTGCTGTTTACGGGCTACACGTTCAGCGGCGCGATTGAAATTGCCGTCGGACGCATCCACCGCATCGGCGTTACGTTGCTCGTAGCCTTCGCCGTGGCGGTCGCGCTCGCCTTGGGTTTATACCTGCTCGAACGTTTCGTCATCGGACGCCGCGTGCCTGAAATGGAACCGCCGCCGTTGCGCGACGACGATGATGATGATGATGAATAACTTGAAGAATAATTTTTAGAAGACACTGACAACCGACAACCAATGATTATCGAAGCACAAGCGCCTACGCGCATTGACCTCGCGGGCGGCACAGTAGACATCTGGCCGCTTTATCTGTTTCACGAGCACGCGCAAACCATCAATTTTGCCATTGATCAATATGCGCGCTGCCGCATCGAGACGCGCCCTGACGGCAAGTTCTTATTCGCATCGAAAGATTTAGGTAAGCAAGTTGAGATTGTTTCGCACGCGGCCCTAAAAAACGATACTACGTTGCCGCTGATCTCAAAGCTCGTTTATTTTTTTAAGCCGGAAACCGGATTAACCATCACGACTGATTGTATGGCTCCGGGTGGGGCGGGCTTGGCCGGATCGTCTACGTTAAATATCGCGTTGTGCGGCGCGTTAAATCGGCTGACGGGCGAACGCTTTGCGTTACAGCAACTGCCGTTCATCGCCGCCAACGTCGAATCGCAAGTGTTGGGCGTGCCCGCCGGTTATCAGGATTATTTCCCGGCCACTTACGGCGCGGTCTCGCGCGTTAAGTTACTCGTCGAAGGCGTCATCCGCGAAGAAATCGTCACGAATCTGGAAGAGCTCGAAGCTCGCGTCGCGCTTTGTTATACCCACGCGCCGCGCAATTCGGGCATCAATAATTGGAGCATGTTTAAATCGCATATTGACGGCGATCCGATTATTTTTCAGAAATTCGACAGGATACGCGATACGGCACTGAAAATGGCGGAGGCGCTTGCGACACAGGCTTTCGATCACATCGGCGCGCTCTTCGCCGAGGAATGGGCGCAACGCCGCGAACTCGTTCCCGGCATTACGACTGAAACGATTGACCATCTGGTTGAAGTCTCGCTGCGCCACGGCGGACAAGCCGCCAAAGTCTGTGGCGCGGGCGGCGGCGGTTGCGTCGCGTTTTATTGCGAAGCCGGACGCAAAGCCGAAGTCGAAAAGGCGCTGACAGAAGCGGGCGGCAAAGTAATTCCCTATCGCATTTCGCGCCACGGGCTGGAAATAAAAGTCAGCGAATAATTATCATCTGGATTATTTATGCAAGCTTCGTCAGCAGAAAACGAAAACCCGAAACTAAGCGTCAGTGATTTATTACACGCTAAACCGG
>JABFSD010000422.1 GCA_013140935.1 Acidobacteriota bacterium | reverse complement strand
GTGATGACCTGATCGCCCAGATACAAAAATCCGGTGCGCGGCGTCGCGGCGGTGTTGGCACTCAAGGTGAGTTCGAGTGTTTGCGTACCGCTATAAAGTCGCGCATCACGCGCATTGCTTAAGCCTGCAGAAGGCAGGCTGATCCAGGGCGAGGCCGCGCTCACCGTCCACGCGCAGGTTGGTTGGCTGGCGGTCACGACGATTTCGCGTTTGCCTGCCGCGCCGGATAGCACCAGCGGATTCGGGGAAACCGTCAACGTACACGCGCTGCTTTCTGCCGCGAGTAAGCGGTATGCGCCTGTTTCGCCTGATCTCACCCATAGGGCGTAATTGCCGGAAGCCGGAAAAATGAAATCGCCTGCGAGGTCGGGGATGCGGCGGTTTTGCGAAAAACTGATGAGACGGCCTTGCGGGTCATACAGCTCTAGCAACACGGTGGTGATGGCCGCTTGCACGGTGAAACTGAGCCGGTCGCCTGCCGTCGCGGGGAAGACGTAACGGTCTACGAAATAGCGCGGCGAGGGTGACACTGAATTTTGATTCGGCACCGGCTGATAGGTGGGGCAATCGTTTAGGTCGAGCCGGTCTTGCACGATTTGATTGCGCGTGAGCGGACGCGTCGCACAACTGCCGCCGCTGCCGCTTTGCAAAACGGTGACGAGTTGATCGCCGATGGCAACGATGGTGGTACGCGCTTGCGCCGTCGGGTTGGACGCGACGGTAAAGGCGAGCGTCGCGTTGCCGGTGCCGCTGGCCGAAGGCTGCCCGTTGAATTGCAACCACGTCGCGTTGCTAAAGGCTTGCCATGGGCATTCGTCGCTGGCGGTGATGACGAATGATCCGGTGCCGCCGGTGGCTTCAAGGTTGAGTTCACGTTGATTGACGGTGAGTTGGCAAGTGCTGCGACTCAACAACAGCGTCATCGTATAGCTGAATTTTTGATTGCCGCTGACTTCGATTTCGTAAGTGCCCGCCACCGGCAAAACAAAGCGGTCGCCACTGATCGGCAAACGATGGGTATTGGTTTCAGCCAGGCGCGCGCCGTTGGGGTGAAGCAGGCGCATTTGATAACCGTTGTTCGGCGGGTTGATCGCCGCGGTGATCGTCAGGGCAATCAGCAAACGGTCGTTAGCTTGCGCGGTGAAGGAATAACGTTCGGCGTGGCGTTGCAACTGCGCGTTCGGCACATCGCCTTGCGGCAAGGTAGTGCTGGGGCAGTCTTGCTCATCGAGCGTGCTGTTGAGGGATTGTCCGGCGACGAGCGGGCGCGGCAGGCAATGTCCGTTCGCGCCGGCTTGCTCGATGACGCACAGGCGACCGGCGACGTAAAGCAGACTGCGGCGGCTTTGAGCCGATAGATTGGGCTGCACGGTGTAACGCACTACGCCAGTGCCGCGTGACAACGTAGCGGAAGGACTGCTCAACCACGGATCGCTGAAAGTCGCGGCCCAGGTGCAAGGACTGTCGGTGACGACGCTGACGTCGCCGGTTCCGCCCGCTGCATCGAAACGCAACGGCCCCGCCGTCACACTGTAAGCACAGCCAGCGGGCATCGTGATGAGACTCAACGCATAGTCCAACACCGCCGGTTGATTAGGTAAGTAGCTGCGCCATATTACGACGAAATAATCGCCGTCTTGCGGCAAGGTGAGCATGTCGCTGTTGATCGGCAATCGTGCGTGTGTCGGAGAAGTCGTCGTAAGGCCTTTCCATTCGCTCAAGGTCTGCCCCTGAGCGTCGAGCAGTGTGAGAAAAGAAATCCACGGGTCAGGCGTGCGCGCGATGATTTGCACACGTTCGCCGCGCTTGCCGCTGAAACGATAGCGGTCAGACGGCGTAGCCGCTGCGCCGCGACAATCGCTGGGCGCGAGTTGTCCGAACAGCGTTTGCCCGGCAGTGAGCGTGAGCGTTTCGCACGTACCCGCAGGCACATTGCCAGTGGCTGCTCCGGCTTGCTCAATCAAATAAATTTGTCCGCCCGCGATGAGCGAACCTTGCCGCGCCGTCGCTGTCATATTGGCCGCGAGCGAGTAACTCACCGTTTGCGTGCCGGTGCGCGAGCGTTCGCCGCTGAGGGTGATCCAATCGCTTACGGCAAAAGTTTCCCAGCGGCATCCGTTGGGAGCGGTCGCTATGAAACTGCCGGTCGCCGCCGCCGGCGAAACGTTTTTTTGCGTTTCGTTCAGCACGATGCCGCAACCGGGCGCGTTGATTTGCAGATGAATCGTGTAAGGGCTCGCTTGTCCGTTCAGCAAGCCGCCGTTGGGCATCACCTCAATAACGTATTCGCCATCTGCCGGAGCAATTAAACTCGCCGTGCCGAACCAGTCTGCCGGTTGAAGGTTTTGATAAGTGAACGCAATCGGAGAGAGCAACCGCAACTCGGCGAGCGGAATGATTTGTACGCCGAGCATTCCGTTGTTCACGACTTTGACTTGCACGTTGTCGCCCGCGCGCGCGGTGAAACGATAACGATCAATCGGCTGATAGGTCAGGCCGTAGCTGTTATCCAAACGACGACAATCAGACAGCGTTAGTTCGCCCGACATCGTTTGTCCGGCAGCAAGAGGGATGGGCGCGCATTGTCCGCCTGTGCCTGCTTGCACTACGGGGATGGTTCTTCCCGCGACTTGAATCAGTCCACGTCGTGGCAATGCACCGCTCGCGTTGTTAGGCGCAACCGTAAAGCGAACCGCACCCGCGCCGGTTCCGCTGCCTGCTGTAATCGTAATCCATGCATCGGTCGTGTCAGCCCGCCACGCGCAATTGTTGGTGGCGCGCACCGTTACCACACCTGCGCCGCCTTCGGTCGGCATCTGTGCGTCATCGGTTTCGAGCGAGAAATTGCAGCCGCCGCCCGTCAGATCGAGTGCGAATTCGTAATCGCCCACCACATTAAAAAGTTCGAGCGTATAGGTTCCGCTGCGTTGCAGGATCAAGCGGCCTTGATAGACGTTTTGAAAGTTGGTCGGAATGCGTCCGACATTCGTGGAATTCTCGATGGGCTGGCCGTCGGGATCGAAAAGCGACAGTCGCGGAACGTTCACGCCCGGCGTTGCGGGGTTGGCGGCGGAAGGCAGGAAGCGCGGCTGCACGACCAGTTGATCGCCCGCGTTGGCGGTGAAGGTGAACTGATGAGCATTGCTGGCGGCAATGCCGCTGTCAGGCCAGTTAAAGCCGATGGGGCTGTAAGGATTGACGCCGCGCGGACGCACTGCGCAATCGGCGCGTGTTAGGGTGCCGCGAATGATTTCATTCGCCCGAATCGGCCTCGGCGCGCAAGCCCCGTTCACACCTAACTGTTCAACGGCAATGAGCGGCTGATAGTTGCCCTGCATCATGATGGCGGCCTGACGGTTCAGGTTGGTGGTGTTGCGCGCGACGTTGAAATTGAACGAAGCGGAACCGGTGCCGCTAATCATGCCGCGCGTGTTATTCGGTTCGGCAGTAATCCAATCGGGCAAGGAGAAAGCCCATTGACAGTCGGTGCCGGTGATAAGTTGCGCGGTGAGGGTTCCGCCCGCCGCCGACAGCGGTTGATCGGGCGCAGGCGTAAGGCGCGTCAGGTTGTATCCGCACTGCGTGGCGCTGACGAGTTTCACCGTATAGTTGAACACGGTGGACAGATGTGTCGTAGCGACTTCGAGGTAATAAGTTTGACTCTCAGGTGAGACCAGATAACGAGTCGTGTTGAAATAGGGAAGGGGCAAACGCGAGCCATTGGATTGCGCAATGACGCGGCGCGCGGCGTCATACAACGTGTATTGCATGTTGTAGGTAACCGTGCTGGTCAATTCGAGGGCGAATTGCTGTCGCGGCGGTACGGTGAACGAATAGCGGTCGGCCCGCGTTCCGCGCGGCGCAGTGGAAAATTGCGAGACGCAATCTGACAAACTGATGATGCCGCTTTTTAGTTGGTCAAAGGCCAGCGGCACTACGTCGCAATTCGTCGGCAGCGGCGTCGAGACTTGCGAGATGACATAACGCGCGCCGTCTATTTCAACCCAGGCTTCCCGCAAGCCACCGATCAATTCATAAGGCGGCACTTCATACGTGATCGTGCCATTGCCCGTGCCGTTGAGTGGACTGGTAAAGCGCAACCAACTGCCTTCACCTAAAGCATAAGTCGTCACCGACCACGGACAACTTTCGCCCGCGCGTATGTTCAGCTTGCCCGTGCCGCCCGACCCATAAAAGAAAGCATCGTGTTGCACGAAGACGTTTTGGCAAGGCGGCGCAGCCGTCATGAGATTGACCGTATAGGCCAGGCTGGCAAAAGAA
>JABFSD010001037.1 GCA_013140935.1 Acidobacteriota bacterium | reverse complement strand
ATGCGGATGCGATTCGTTTTAGTGTCGGGCAGCGCGCCGCCCGCCATCGCAATCGCCTGTGAAACGGTCGTCGGCTCTTTCAATGGAATCGTCGTCGGTTTGAAAACATTGCCGACGACGAAGACCTGTTCGGCTTCAGGCACGGTAATTACGTCGCCGGGCTGCACGTAAGGATTGGCCGCTTCGTCGCTGCGCAGCGTTTCGTTCAAGTTGTAGATGTCGTAAGCCGTGGTATCAGCCTCTGCCGCAGCTTGTTGTTCAACCGAACCCGAACAAAGCGGACGCGCCGAACTGTGTGCGACTTGAATGCGTTTACCTGCTTTCTCGGTCGGGCCTCCGGCGAGCGAAACCAGTTCGGCCAGACGGATGCGCCGCTGCAATTGAAAGCGTCCAGGTTTGTCTACCGCGCCGACGACGGCGACGGGTTGCGAGTTGAACTCTTTGACGAACACATCCACCTGCGGATTGCGTTGATACTTCAAATAATGCTGGCGAATCAGGCGCGCGACTTCGCCTTCGGTGTGGCAAGCGGCCTGAATTTCTTCTTCAATTAAAGGCATGCGGATGATGCCGCGCGCATCTACGCGCACGGCATCCCGCGAGAGCTGAGGACGATTAAAGACACGCACTTCAAGCAAGTCGCCGGGGCCAACGCGATAACGCTCGTCCGTCGTGTCTGCCTTTTTTTCCGTGAGCCGACTCGGCGCTTCACTACCAGGGGATTGAGCGGCGGCGGTAAGCGCGATCAATCCGAGCAACGCGCTGCCGCACCAAAGCTGAATCGTTTTCTTTTTCATAGACGCCTCTCTTTACCGCGTGTCTTTACCGCTGGGCCAATCGCCGCGAGGCCAGTGCTTCGCGCAGGTGATGCGGGCAGGCTTGATTGAGAATCGTGCTGCCGAGCTTGATCAGCCGCTCTTCGTGTTCGCGCACAAAAGTGCCGGTCAACGGTTGATCTTGTGTTTTGACGATGACGCCTTCGCGGAACCATTGCCAGAACTGCGCTTGTGTCGTCCAGAACTGATCCTGATTGCGGCAAATGACGCGCGCCGTACACTTTTTCTTTTTCTTCTTTTCCAGTTTGTTCATACAGACCTCTGCCTGAAGTGTCGGCTCGCGGCGGGCAGGCGCACCAAGGCGGTGCGTGCAGCCAGAGACGACACGGATGACCCCGAAGGGAAGCCTCTGAAACGCGAGGCGGCGTGAATGATGAAAACGAGGCTCACCCCTTCGTGGGTTAGCTCGTGGATTAGCCGTCGGGCGCGAGCAAGCGCGAGATCAATTCGGCGCGGCGGCGCACGCCGTATTTCAAATAGACATGGCGCAGGTGAAATTTAACCGTCTGCTCGCTGATGAAAAGACGTTCGCCGATTTCTGCGTTGGTCAAGCCTTGCGCGCAGCACAAGGCGACCTGCGTTTCGCGGCGGCTAAGGTCGTAACGATCCGCCAGCCTTTCGATGGCGTGGGCGAAGGAAAGATTTTCACCCAGCAAGTGCGTCATAGACGGCGACGTGTCGAAATGAGCGGCGCGGCGGCGAGTGAAGATTTCTTCCGGCGTATAAACCAGATAGATGGCTTCGCGCGTCGCTGCCACATCGCCGCCCGCGACTTGATAATGTTCGATGCTTTGTTTGCCGATCAGCCCCTGCACCCCGCGCCGCACCGCGCTGTAATTGGGCAACCGCGTCAACGCCATCAACTGGCGCGAACTGAATGTGCAAGCGCGCGTTCCGGCGGCAGTCACTTCGGTCAGCATCGCTCGATAGAGCAAATGTTCAACGAGTGTATGCGTCAGCGCCAACTGAGCCATCAGATGCGCAGCGCCCTGTGACGCCCGCTGTTCGGCAAACGAGAGCGGGCTTACTTCACCTTCGAGCGACGGCAAGCCAAGCAACTTTTCTTTAGATAACAACGCCATAAGTAATGCTTCCACCATAACGATTGTCTGGTTTTAGGTCGGTTTATCAGTGCCTTTCCGCCGACCCGCCAATTCGTGACGGGGCGCAGGATAGGCAGAATCGGTGATGAAGTCCTGTGGCAATCCTCGAAGTTTTCTCAAAAAGTTCTCAAAAAAATCTGTGAGAACTTGATCGAATGCGTCGTCTAGCGTGATCGGCCAGCGTTCGACGACCAAAAGAGTACATTAAAAAAACTACCCCTTCGTGTCGTTCTCAAGAATTCCTCAAGTGCCCTGATTATGATCTCGACTGTGCTTCCGAGTCGGAAGCGCGCCAGAGAAGTCTTTAGATAAGTCTTTGAATTACAAGACCACCCCTCGGTATCTGACGAATTAATCCGACCAGCTTGACGACTCTTCAGGCAAGTCAGGGCTTGTCAGTGCCAAGTTGGATTTCACTTCGATGTATGAGCCGACACGCGGTAAGGCGGATTCATCACCCGCCCTACATTTTGCGGTTCCCTACGAACGCGACTGAAAACCGCTTAACCCTAACGGGGAAGTCATTGTTATTACACGGCAGCGTGAAAGTCAGCGCCCTGCCGCGTCTCTTCGATGAAGCCTGACAAAGGCAGACACACACACCGGCTGGGTGTCTAGGTCTGGTGAATATGGGGTAGTAAATTCCCCTGAGGAAAGGTGCAAGAGATGAATAAGACAATGAATAGTCACTATGAATTCGGTCGCTTTCAACTAAACCTGACGCAGCAAACCTTATGGTGCGGAGCAGAGGAAATCACACTGACACCGAAGTTATTTGAAACTTTACGGTTGTTGGTAGAGCGCCACGGCGAAATCCTGGAACGGCAAGAGCTGATGCAAGCGATCTGGGGCGACACCTACGTAGAAGAAGGCAATCTTTCGACGATGATTTATACGCTGCGCAAAATGTTGGGCGGCGAACAAGACGGCACGGTTTATATCGCAACGGTGCCGCGGCGAGGTTACCGTTTCATTGCCCCGGTTGTGCAGGTCGGCACGATGCCCAAGCCGATGCGTGAAACGGTGACGATCAACTCGCTGGCGGTTCTGCCCTTCAAACCCTTAGGGCCTTTGGGGATGGAGGCGGGCGCGGCTGGACTGGGACTGGGACTGATGGATGCGCTGATCACACGCTTGAGCAATATACGCTCATTTAGCGTGCGCCCCACGAGCGCGGTGCGAAAATATCATGGTTGGGAATCAGACCCCGTCCTGGCGGGCCGCGAACTGGAAACGGAAGCCGTGCTGGAAGGCAACTTTCAATGGGCTGACGGGCGCGGGCGTGTGACGGTTCAATTGTTGAGCGTAGGCACCGGCGCGCCGCTCTGGGCGCAGCCTTTCGACGAACCTTTCACCGATGTTTTTTCCTTTGAAGACGCGATCTCGCAACGCGTAGCCGATGCGTTGACGCGCACGCTGCAAGTCATCCCTATCAGCCCCACCAGATTGCGTTGGGCTGACGCGGCGCTTTGCTAGGTCGAGCGCGAAGGTTCAAGGAATCCTCAAGACCTGGCGTTACGATAGGGACACTCAAGCGTGGCAAGAGCTTACGTTTGAGCTTCCAGAAACAAGCCGCAAATCACTGGGCGGCCTTGAGGAAGGTAATGGAATTAATCCGTGAAAAAATAACAGCTCCCCCAATTCACCCGGCAGTGGCGCGGCGGCGGTTGCTCAATCAGTTCGCCGAACTCCTGCCGGGCGGCGGCGTGACGGTAATTACGGGGCGCGCCGGCATGGGCAAAACCACGTTGGCTACAGCGTTTGCGCAACGCTGCGGTCGGCGCGTGGCCTGGTACAAAGCAGACGCGCCAGATGCCGAGCTGAGCGTGTTCTTGCAATACCTGGTCGCCAGTGTGGCGTTGCCGCAGCAAGGCTGGGGGTGGCAGACGCTCACACCGTTGAAGGGGCTGACAGAGACGCACAATGCGTCGGCGCTGGCAGAAGCGTTCGCTTACAGTTTGCAACAGCAAAAAAACTCTCTGTTGCTGGTGTTGGACGATCTGCATTTGCTTTATGACACGCCCTGGCTCAAGCCGTTTTTGCATCGCCTGATGACGTTGCTGCCTGAAGAAGCGCATCTGCTGATTGCTGCGCGCAGCCTGCCACCGGCCCCTTTATGGCGGCTGCGCTCGAAACAGCGATTGCGGGTGATTGACGAAGCGGCGCTGTTATTCACGGTGCCGGAAACGGAAGAACTTTTCGTTTCTTACGGCCTCTCAGTCGAGTCGGTCAAAGACGCCTGGCGTTGCACCAGCGGACGAGCAGCGGCGCTCGACGGTTTGGCGCGCAAAGCCAGTCTGGCTTCGGTCGTGGCATAGCACGGAAAGTCTCATTATCTTTTTCAAC
>JABFSD010000128.1 GCA_013140935.1 Acidobacteriota bacterium | reverse complement strand
AGTTGAAAGACATCGGTGTAAGCGACCGACCACATCCCGCCCAGCATCGTGTAAAGCGTGATGACCACCGCTGACAACAAAATCGCTGTCACCAATTTCATCTGCAACATCACGCCTAACGTAGCCCCCAATGCGACCAGCAATTCGGCGCTCCAAAACAGTTCACCCAACAAGGCGGGCAAGAACAATACCGCTGCCCAACGCTTGCCTACGCGGGCTTCGAACGGATCAATCAACGTCGTGAAGGCGTGCGCGCGCATGCGTCGCGCAAAAAACATTCCGCCGCACAGCAGGCTCAAGCCGAAACACAAGCCGCCTTGCACGCCCAGCGTCACGCTCGATTTGTATGTCCCCTCGACCGTGCCGAGCAGATAGCCGCCGTCTACCCACGTGGCGGTCATCGTCAGCGTCGCCATCCACAAAGGCATGGCGCGGCCTGCAACCAGCAGGTCAGCGAGCGTACCGTCTTTGACTTTGCGCGCGGCATACACGCCGATCAATAGAAAGGCGGCGTACATTCCGAACACGGCGGCGTATGCCATAGAAAGGAATCGTTAAATGAAAGGTGAATGAAATGACGGCGCGCATCTTAAGCCAGCCCCGCACGCAGCAACAATAACAGCATGTCTGGTTTGAATTTTATGCACCCGCTCTTCAAGATAGCTGCGCAATCAATATGAGGCTTTGCGTTCCGTCGAAACCCCTTTCTCGTATAGCAAAGCAAAATCAATTCAGGAGAAGCAGAGGGAATATGCAACGAATCGTTTACGCGAAAGCGGCCTATCTTGGCGTGTTGTTATTGGCTTGCGCCTTCGTGGTTTCAGCGCAAACCGTATCGGCAGACAAATTGCTCAAACAGGCCGCGCAAACGCTGGGCGGCGACAAAGCCTTCAAAGCGATCACGACCAAACAAGCCAGCGGAACCTTTACGCGCCGCAGCGACGGGCGTAGCGGCAAGATTCAAATTAGTACGCAACGACCGAACTTCTATCTCAAGACGACTGAGATGGATGGCTTTGAGACGGCTGAGGCCTATAGCGGCAAGTCGAGTTGGCGGCGCGATTCGCGCAGCGGCTTGCGCACGCGCGTCGGGCAAGACAGTTTGGATTTCCAGTTCGCCGCGCTCTTTCACAACCAGCTTTGGTTCGACGCGAAAAAGAACAAGGTCAAAACGGTGTGGGAAAAGAAAGACACCGTGAACGACAAAGCCGCGAACGTGGTTACGCTCATCTCGAATCGCAACAATCGCATCCGACTCTGGCTCGACGCCGCGAACGGATTGCCCTTGCGCGCCGAGTTTCCTTCCGGCGACAGCACGTTGCTGTGCGATTACGGTGATTACCGCAAAGTGGGCAACTGGATGGAAGCGCATGCTTTGGCGCTCACCGTCAAGCAGGGCGAACAGACCGAAACTTATGACATCAAGTTCGACAGCATTCAGCACAATGCCAAACTTGCGGCAAAACTGTTCGACTTCCCGCAACTCTCGAACGAATCCCTGCCCGACATCCCTACGTTGCTCAAAGCCGTAGACGCCAATGAAGAGCGCGCCGAAAAACTGTTAGATGATTACGGTTTCACCGAGACGACGATTCGCCGCAAGATCGCCAAAGACGGCAAGGTCGAAGAGGAAAGTGAAACCGAAGACGTATCGTTCTATAAAGGCCGTCGCATCCGTCGTTTGATCGCCAAAAACGGCAGGCCGCTCAATGCCAGCGAACAGGAAAAAGAAACCCGCGACGTAGAAAAACAGGTCAAGAAGATCGAAGACAAGCTCGCCAAAGAAGCCCGCAACGAACGCAAAGACGCCGACCGCCCCGGTGAAGACGAAGACGGCAGACGGTTCTCGTTAGTCAAACTTTTCAAGGGTTCGCGCTTCGTCAATCCGCGCCGCGAACGCTTCCGCGAACGCGACGTGATCGTTTTCGATTTTGAACCGAACCCGGAAATCAAAGGCGGCAAAGGCATCGAAAAATTCGGCAGCAAACAAGCGGGCGCAGTGTGGATTGATCCGAACGACAAGCAGGTTGTGCGCGTCGAGTCACGCTTTATCGAAGCCCTCAAGATGGCGGGCGGCTTGGTCGGTTCGTTGCGCGAAGGCTCTACGTTTGTGTTGGAAGCAACGCACGTCAACAACGAAATCTGGCTGCCCGCGCAAATTGACATCAACCTCGGCATCAAGGCGCTGTTGCTGTTCGGCTTTAACATCAACATCGCCATCCGCTATAGCGATTACAAAAAGTTCAACGTAGACGCCGAAAAAGAAAAGCTGAAAGACCCTATAGCTGAACCGAAAAAACCTTAGAGTTGTGGCGATGAAAATATTGGCAAATCATGAGTTTCGCGTCGTGCGAAATCGCTTTCAAACTTCTGGTTACCGAAACTTCAAGACCTTTTATAACAACTATGTGCGGGAGCTAATGCGCCGCGATTTTCCGCGCGTGGTCAGTTATAACCGTTTCGTCGAATGGGAAGCCGATGGCGTCGTATCGCTCGCCATTTTTATGCATACGCGATTTGGTCAGCGCAGCACGATGCCATTTCACCGCCGAGGCGCAGAGGTCTCGCAGAGTTTGCGCAGAGAAAGAGAGAAGAGCCTTTTTCTTCCTCCTCTGCGTAAACTCTGCGAGACCTCTGCGCCTCGGCAGTGAATCGTGATTTGGCAGTTTAATCTTCAAGTCAATCCTTAGCTTTAAGATATAGCGACCTGCACTCATGGCTTCGCACTCATCCAGTTATCGCCTAGGCCAATTTCAACTAACAGCGGCACATCAATTTTGATCGCTTGTTCCATCGCTTCTTTCACCACCGTGCCCGTGCGCTCGACTTCATCGCGCGGGACTTCAAACACGAGTTCGTCGTGTACCTGCAAAATCATCTTGGCGTGCAGCTTTTCACGCTTGAGCGCCGCGTCAACGTGCAGCATTGCAAGTTTGACAATGTCTGACGCCGAGCCTTGCATCGGCATGTTGACGGCTTCGCGTTCGGCGCGGGCACGAAGCTGGCCGTTGCGGTTCGACAGGTCGGGCAGGCGGCGCATGCGTCCATAGATCGAGCGCACGATGTCGCCTGCGTCGCGCGCTTGTTGCGGCAATTCGTCCATGAATTTTTTCACGCCCTTATACGTCGCGTAATAATCCTCAATGACTTTCTTGGCTTCGTGGCGCGAGAGGCCGGTGCGTTGCGCGAGACCGAACGGACCAATGACGTAAGCAATGCCGAAGTTGACGATCTTCGCCACGCGGCGTTTTTCTTTGAGTTCTTCGGGCGTCCTCGCCTTGAACACCGCGCGCGCCGTGCGTTCGTGAATGTCTTCGTTGTGTTTGAACGATTCGAGCATCACGGGGTCTTGCGTGACGTGCGCGAGCAAGCGCAATTCGATTTGCGAATAGTCAGCCGAGAGCAGCACGCAGCCATCCGCCGGAATGAACGCGCGCCGAATGCGGCGTCCCATCTCGGTGCGAATCGGGATGTTTTGCAAATTCGGATCGGTCGAAGATAGCCGCCCCGTCGCCGCAATGGTTTGATTCAGCGTCGTGTGAATGCGTCCCGTTTGTGCGTTGACCAGCGACGGGAAAGCATCAACGTAAGTGCCTTTGAGCTTGGCGAGTTCACGGTGTTCGATGATGAGGCGCGGCAGTTCGTATTTCTCAGCCAGTTCATCCAGCACGTCGCGGCTGGTCGAAATCTTGCCCGTCGTCGTGCGTTTCGAGACTTCAAAGTTTAGCTCTTCAAAAATGTCGCCGAGTTGCGCGGGCGAGCCGACGTTGAACTCGCGTCCGGCCAACTGATAAATCGCCTGCGTGAGGCGCGTGATTTCGGCGTCCATCACGACCGAAAGTTCGGCGAGAACTTTGGTGTCTACCAGAAAGCCCGCGCGTTCGATATCGTAAAGCACCGGCACAATCGGCAGTTCGATGTCTCGATAAACCTTATCAACCTGCATTTCGCTCATTCGCGGATTGAGTTGATCGCAAAGTTGCAACGTGATGTCAGCCGCTTGTGCCAGCGCGTTTTCACGGTCAGCCATCAGCGAACTATTCAGATAAGAACATCCCAGTTCGAGCAAATCGTAGTTGCCGCGTTCGCCATCGAGTAGATAAGCCTGTAACAAAACGTCGTCGTGCAAAGCTTCGAGTTTGATGCCGAGTGGCGTCAACAAATGCAGCGCGCGCTTGGCATCGTAAGTGACTTTTTCGATCAAGCCGTTGTCGAAGGCTTCCTGCAACAATTTGACGGCAGCTTCCTTATCAGCGCATCCAGCAAAGTCGAAATAGTCGGCGGAATG
>JABFSD010000611.1 GCA_013140935.1 Acidobacteriota bacterium | reverse complement strand
CAACGTGCCCTTGAACTCGCTCAGGCGTCCTGCGTTGTAGCGCAAGCCGCCATTTCCCACCGTTCGCGTACTTCCCAATGCTTCCACCACACAAACAAAAAACCGCAGCTAAAAGAAAAGCTGCGGCAATTCGGGTTACCCGGATTTAGTCGAGTTAGTCGAGGCAGACAGCGGAAGGCGCGCGGTGACTCCTGAGCCACGCTCCGGCAGGCGCGGGAGCCTCCGCAAAATCGCTGGTTGCTCCGGCTCCCGCGCCTGTCTCCGCTATCGCATGCTTGAGATGCCTGATAGCGACTCCTGGGCTTCAACTTTAGTCAAAAGATCGGTGCAGAAATTTACTAGCTACCTCTTCTAACACCAAGGTTATTTCATTAGGGTTTTCAAGGTCATAACGTCGGGCAAAAATTGATTTGCCTTCGGACAAACTCAATACATCTACATCAAGCGCGCCTATTTCCCAATGTATGATGCTTGCGATGTGCATCTCATTTTCCAGTACGGCCTTAATAACTTCGGTCGGGTCATCTCGTTGCTCTATTTCAACTTGAATCAAGCCATTTTTAAGTCGTTGCTCGTTCATTCTAAACCAAGCCTTAAATTCATTTATCATTGCACCACCTTTCTTACATTCAGCAATATAACCGTTGATGCTTTTAATTCGCCAAACGCATTAATTGCGAATTTTAGTTGCTGCGTGAACAATACTTGTAGCGACAGGCATTTGCGGAGCAGCGGCCCCCTGTCGAATTGCTAGCCTAGCATAAATACTGCCTGGCCCTGGGATAAGCCCCCAACCACCCCCTTTGGAAATAACTGAAGCTGCCGGCACAGTAAACCTAACATACAAACTGCCAACCTCTGCTTGATTCATAAATGCCAACGCAGTTTCTGGGAGAGCCACATTGGTAACACCTAGTTTAGCGCTTTCTTGCACCATATTAGTGCTTACCATTGCTTCATACTCAGTGCGACTCATCCACCGTCCTACAGTCACTAGATCTTCGCCATTATCTATCGCTCCTGGAATCTGTGTCCCCGATTCCGCCGCAACCTCTTTAACAAAAAGCTCTCCTGCTTCGGTTGTTGCTTTTTTTCTAAAAGCCTTAATCCCAATTTTTGCTAATCCAACAGCAAGGCCTTTTACTATAGCCAAGTCTGAAATCGCCATCGCAGAATAAAAGGTTCCTTTAACGGGGTGCCCGGTTTTAAAGTTATATTCTGCCTCTAGCGATGGCCCCACAATTGGAATTACGCTTGCTCCAAAACTAGGCTCCCCCATTTCGAGCGTGTCAACGGTAGCCACTACTTCGTATTCTGTAGGATCACAATCATAGGTTTTTCCACACTGGCTTTTCCAATCTTTCTTGGGTTCTTGGGTTCTTGCGCCATGTGCCCAGACGGGTCATTCCATTTTAGCGGATTATTCAGAACGTAAGCATAAAGGTTTAGGGTTTGTGGGTTGGTAAGCCTACCACCAAAAACATCAGGCTTAGTAAACCGTCCCTGAGTGGACGAATAATACCTTGATTGTGCGAAATCGAGTCCGGTTTCATCATCCCGCTCATACCCCGTAAATTTTTGGCGTACCTTATCTGTTGCGTAGCCATAACTCGCATCTCGCACGCCCGTACCCGCCTTGATCTCTTCGCCGAAGGGCAAATAATCATGCCGTTTCATCCCGGTCAGCGAACCGCTCAAATCGGCGATCATCCGGGGCGTACCCAAATGATCGGTCACCAGCCATTGCCAGCGTTTGTCGCCGCTTTCCGTCGCGTCGTAAATCACCAGCAACTGTCCGCCGCGATAGCCGTATTCTTTCTGCGGCGCGTTGGATGTGCCGCCCACAGGATATTCAGCCACTAATTCACTGCCGAGGCCGTAAATCAGCCACGTCTCTACTCCATTGACGTTGCGCCGTGTACGCTTCCCGTCGGCCTCATACGTGTAAGTATGCGTCACCGCATTACTGCAATTGTTGAGCTTGACGTTTTTTAAGCGGTTTTCCGCGTCATATTCGTAACACTGCGGGATGGGAGTAGAGTAATTGTCAAAGGTCAAATTTCCGGCGGCATCATAAGTCATCATTCCGCTTTGCCCAACCGGTGCGGTGAGCCGATTGTTCGTATCGTTCTTGCCGAAATCTTTCCGATTGATGCCGATGCCCCAGGTAGCCACCACATTCAACTGCCGATTACCCCAGCGGTCATATTTGTACCGTTGCGAGTAAGATTGTGGCAGCCAACCTTCCGCCGGATTCACCCAATAGGCAATGGGTAACTCATCCACCGATACCAGCCGATTCAGCGCGTCGTAATTATAATAACTCACGCTGTCAATATAAGAAGTCACACTGTCATTGAGCGGAACGAAATGTTCCGCTCGATAAAGGTTACCGTTGTTCTGCGCGCCGCTATTGGGGAGATAATCCGCATTGTAATACAACCGCAACTCGCCCCGGTTTTTATTGACCCCCTCGTTGATGTCACTCGTCGTGTTCGTGCCCAACTGGATGTTATACAATTGCTGGCGATTGTTGAAATACATCTGATGGTAAAGCGGCGTGTTGGTGCCGAACCGCTCTTTAATCAACTGCCCGGCGGCGCTGTATTGCAACGGCTCCGTGGTGTTTCCTGCATAATTCCGCAAGGTGCCATCGCCCAAGGTGCCCTTGAACTCGCTCAGGCATCCCGCGTTGTCATAATTCATCGTGACCGTGCGACCGGAAGGATAAGTGATGGTTTTGACCTGCCCGGCAAGGTTGTAAGTTTGCTGAGTCGTAAAAATATTAGTGCCCCAGTCGCTGTTATGCTTGAACCATTGGTTGACGGATAGCGGCCTGCCCAGCGCATCATAACTGCCAATGTCTTTATATTCGACATTGGCTCCGTGCGTGTCATCGCCATTGGCAAAATCATACCAGAGGCGGCCCAATCCATAAGCGCCGCTGTTCGGATTGTCATACACGCGGGTGATGTCCGGGACGCCCAGATTCGTGTTTGAATAATCTACGGAAATATTGCGGTTCAGCGCATCATAATCGTATTGGATAAAAATCCCGCGCGCGTCGGTTTTCTTGGTTAAGTTTTCATTCGGATCGTATTCATAATTCACTGTCCCGCTTTCGGGGTTAGATGCCGAAGTTAGCCGTTTGAGTGAGTCGTAATTAAACGTCCGCGTTTGCGTGTCCGAAGTGACTTTCTTCAGGTTATCCAGCGCGTCATATTCGTAACTGGTCAGGTAATTCAATTTTGGCGTGCTTCCCGGGTCTTCCCATACTTTGACCAGTCGCCCCAGCGCATCGGTTTCGCTCTTACGGCTCTTGTTAGCCTGATCGGTGACGGTGACCGTGTTACCCGAATAAACCGTAGTCAATTGCGCATTATCCGGGGTCTTGACATTGATGACCCGACTCAGCGCGTCAAACGTGCTAGTCGTCCATAGCCCCGGCGGGTTAAGCGTCGTGCCATTGGTATCGACAGCCAGATAAGGATTCGACACTTTCTCGACTCGCCCCAAGGCGTCATGTGCGGTGTCAGTGATGCTCCATTGCCCGCTGCTGTGCTTGCTGGCTGCGCGCCAGACACGGCCTAAGCCATCAAATTTGGTTTGGCTTTGCAGCAACCCATCCAGATTGGCGTCTTTGTCGGTAGCCGTCGTCACCACTCGCGCAGTGTCGTCATAACTAACCGTAGTTTGGTTGACGAGCGTTGTTCCCACTGCACGTTTTGGTCACGCGCTGCAAAGAGTCGTTATACTCAATTTGAGTCTTCACATTATTTGGGTCAGTACTTTCAACAGCCTTCCCCGTTAAGTAATGATATTTCGCTTTACTAATTAAAATAGAACCAGGTGAAGTGGTTTCGGTCGGGAACGCGTAAGTGTTGCGATTGATGCCGTCACTATACGAATCAAGATAGCTAGTCTCAGTTAGATTTTGTTTTCCATCCCAGGTTTTGCGTACGTTGCCGCACCGATCATATTCAGTGTGGGTTTCAATCCACGCGCCGCTGTTCCAACCAGACCAAGCCGCATTGCCATTATTATTCCAGCTTCGGGTTGTCGTTACATTGCCGCGATAAGGAACTGACGGGTCAATCCAATTTGTTACCGCGCCATAGGGAGGAGACAAGTAGCCGGCTTCGTCATATTTAAATTCAGTGGCTGCGATCACTGTGCCCGTTCCATTTTTCACCAGCTTTTTACTAGGTAGCGCGACCAAATTGCGATCACGGTAGCCTTGTGCGACGCTCGAGTCGTTCAGTAAATAGGTTGTTTCTTCGGTTCGCAGCAATACGCCGTTTGCGATAACGGAAATTGTCGCTGTTTGTGCCGTTGCCTGGTCAATCAAGGTGTAATCATACGAGCGAGTAGCAATAACGTTCAGGTCATCGTCGTAATCCATTTCCGTGGCTGTAGCTAAAGCCTGTCCACCTGTATCTAAGAGAATCTCGACCTGTCGCGTCATTCGCGCATTGCGTGAAGCGTCGCTGTCAGCAATAGGAGTGCCAGCATCACCCGCACCTGGCACCCCTTGAATACCAGTATAGACCCACTGCGATAACGTTCTGCGCAACATCGTGTTGGTATTGTTAAAGACTTGCGTCTCGTAAATTTTTCCTTCTAGTGCCGCACCTACAGGCGTATTAAATTTCATCCAGATGGGAACGCCGCTCTTATGAAAGAAATGCTTGGTGACTGTTCCGTTCGGCGCTGTTATAACAGTGTGGTTCCCATTGGGTTGATAAACCCAAGCTGGATATTCATCGCCCGATAAGCCAGTGGGGCTGTCCCAAGCTGCAATTACACCACGGTTGGATTGCGCATAAGCAACAGATTGTGAAAGCGACGAACGCGCTTCGACATAGCCATAGTCGTAACGATGATAGCCGCCGGTCGATAAAGTAACCTTATCAATTTCGCCATAGACGTTGTATTTGAAAACGTATTTTTTGCCATTGGGCAGTTCAATTTCTCCCAGCACGACCGGATCGAAAAGCTCCAACAGGCCATTCATATGCACTCCCGCATTACCTTCGCCTATTTGAGCGAATAGAGCCTGCGTCGTGGATGGAATTTCCGTCAGCGGGTCGCCGTTGTTGGTGTACCACGGCCCGACATAGCGAAGCGGCTGATTGGGATCAGACCGTACTTGACTCAAGTTACGCCAGCGAAAGATGTACGTGGAGCTACCGCCTTGCGCATTGGGAATAGTCCACGTGTGGTCCCCTGACGTCGTATTCGCCAGGGGATTAGTAAGAATTCGTCCCACGGTATGTTAGTTGACTGAAAGAGCTATAAGGCAATGAAGCGGCGTAGCTGACGACGTTGCCGTTGGGGTCAATAAATTTCACTGCTTGGCTGTTACTTAAATCATAGCGAGACCCGTCTGCCAGATATAAAATATCTGCATTGCCGTCAAAAATTATCCGAGAACCATCCACTGCCTTAAAAAGTCCGCCGACAAAGCCTAACATGTCGGCCTGACGGAGTTCGTGCGAAGAACCGTCCGGCATACGCATGGTCAAACTCGCTTTTGCATATAACCAAGGTCGAACTTCAGCGCCATCTTCAATGCCTATTCCTGGTGGGAAAAGAGGGTCATAAGGTTTTCCGTCATCCGTAGTAAAATAATCCGGCCATTGTGAGCGACGTACCCCGGTTTGATGAAACCGGGCAATAAATGGTTCCGCCGAACCAGTGAACTCTATGTAAGGAATACCTAGATTCGTGGTCCAACCCGCTTGGGTTTGTTCCGCAAATGCTCCATACAGTAAACTCGCCACCACTGGGTTTCCACTGTCAGGCAACGGCCACGGCTCCTGGTATTTAATTTTCCAGACTTTAGAGGCATATCTGAAATTGACGGGTACCCCGCCTTTGCGACCGGGAAAATTAGCAAGGGGGATTGAAATGGATAACGCTAGCGTGGTCGGGTCGATTTCGATACTCGCCCGCGTATCCTGGTCAGAGTTATTCGCAGTGTATTGCAGCTTACTCTGCGAGGTTTGACCAAACCCCGACTGTGGGACTTGGCTAAGCAGGCCAAAAGCGAAAAAACTAAAAATAAATAGACGATAGTAAAATAGCTTAAAAGAATTCTTTTTCATACTGACTCCGTAAGCGTTTGCACAATGAAAGGCGATAAAAGGAGGTCGGAGTGGGTCGCCTACGACGGTGTGAAATGCTCACTTTTTAAGGCTTTTGACCAAGCTTGTATCAAAGCGAAGTTCAAATTGACTTATTCCAGGTTGACAAGAAAAAGCCGGATAAGGCGCTACATTTTTCTCTTTGAGCAGGTCTTTCGTAAGTTGATACAAAGAATGGCAAGGAAGAAAACCTATATTTGCGGTGCTTTTTGCAACTTTGCGAAAGTTGAGGTTTAGCAACGTTCCATTCAAACTTCCTTTGCGCGAGAGGTCACGAATCAGTTCGAGGTAGTCGAAATCCTGCACTTCATTCGTGCTAACGGCGGACCGTACCAACATCGCTAACCCATGCCCAGTCTCTACAGGCCTGCTTAACGGAAAATATATTGACGTGGTTTGTCCCGCATTTGCGCTCCAGCGCACTCGTTTGCCTTCCACTCGTTCCAGGCGATTCGGAAGCACAAAATCAAAAAGCAGGACATCCACCATTTCCAATTTCTCAGTTCCTTGGTTGTTAAGGTTAAAACGCACTTCCTGCGTTCCGCGCTCTCGCACTACAGCCGCTGACCCAATAACAAGGTTCATTCCAGAAATGAAGGCCGTAGTCACTGGAATGGACTGAAAAGGTCTGGTTTGAGTAATGGCAACAGGGCTGGCCCTTTTGCCGATTGTTACAATGGTTAAAGCCATAGCAATGACTAAACCGACGGCTACGAATGTGCTTTTCTGTAACACGCTGAATGGGAATCTCATAACACCTCTAATAAATAAGCTGTGAAAATCAAAAATGAGACCTGTCGAAGACGAGTATTGTTACTTCTTCATTGGTGTCTCTTTTCTTTTTCAGTCTTCTCCCGTTGCTCCTTCAACCGCTTCATCATTTCCGGCTGGCGCACCCATTCGAGTCCTTTTTCTTCCGGCTGCCCGTGTACTTCAGGATGCAGATAGCTGCCGCGTTCGGTTTCGGATTTGAGTTCTTCGGTGGGGATGCGGTGGGCTTCGGCGTAAGCGTCCTGCCTGACGCCGGTCACCATCCATGAGACTTTGGTGTTGGGTTGACTGGTTTCTATGCGGAACTGATTGCCGCTGATTTCTTCTGAGACGATGGCCTGGGCGAATTTGCCGATGACGGTGAGTTGGTAGCGGAATTCGCGGTTGAGCGTCTCAAAATAATCGGGCAGCGTGATGACGGCCAGGCCAAGCTGGTCGGTGGTTACGTTGCCGTTGTAGATATTCATCATATCCGGCGATTCGACGAAGGAGTGATAGAGATACTTATTCGCCGGATCGAGCGGATGGTCTATTTTGAATGAGCCATCGGTTTTTGACAGGCTGCCGACGACTGCCAGATTTCCGGTCAAGGTTACGGCCGAACTGCCCACGTTGGGTCGGATGCTATCAACTCTAAGCAAGCCGTTGGTAGCGACCGCGAGCGTGTTGCTAACGTTGACGTGACCGTTGAACTGTCCTGCCGTGCCATTCACGAGGTCGGTGTTAGTGCCGACGACGCCATAACCTGCGCCGGTGGCTTGGCCGAATACGCCATAGCCATTCACGCCTCCCGCGTAACCAAAGACGCCATAACCGTTCGTAGCGTTCGTGGTTCCACAAACTCCGTAGCCATTAGCCACGGTCGTATTTCCTTGCACCCCTGCCGAATTGGCCAGGGAGGTCTCACCAAAGATGGCGTTTCCGCTGCTATTGACGACGTGCAACCGATGGGCTGGCGCAGTCGTCCCGATGCCGACGTTGCCGTTCCCAAGAACATTCAGGATGTCGGCTACGAAAGCGACGACGGTTCCGCCCGAATTGCGCTCGATGAAATTGAAGCGCATGCGGTTCGAGGCCGTGGCGCTGGCAATAACGTGCTGGAGCTCGAATCCAGGGTATCGTGAATTCGCATCAAGGAATCTTGTGGCTCCAAAGGTGAGCGCGGCGGCAATGGGGTTAGGATCCGAATTATAGATACCGAACTTTACGTCGCCGGGCCGCTCCACTGAGGCAGTTTCGTAGAAACCTTTATTCATCACGCCCGGGCTGCTTTTAACGACGTCCAATGCATTCTGCGGCGTCTGCGTCCCAATTCCGACATTGCCGCCTACCTCGTAGACATTCGAATCGTTGACTGCACCACCTGTGTTGGTAAACTTGGCCAGGCTATTAACCGTACTCGTTGGCGCATTCGGTGCGAGCAGCAGGCCCGCCTCCGACGGCTTGGTTTCACCATCCCCAGTGACGAGTTTACGTCCGTCTACGCTACGGCGGGCCTGGTCTGCGGGGTCACGTCCGGCCAGCGTGCGTCCGGCGGCGCGAGTGGCGGTGAGCGCGCCGCCGAGAATGTCGGCACCAAGGGCGGTTTCGTCCTGCGCGGTGATCCACAGGTGTTGCGCGTCCTGTTCGAGAATGAAGCTGCCCTGATGACGACGCACAGTCGCGCCCGCAGAGTCTTGCAAGGTCAGCGTGTAACGATAAAGCCCGCCGGCCAGCGGTTGGTTTTCGCGGTCGGTGAGATTCCATTCGAGCGCGCCGAAATGGTTATGGCCGCTGTCATAGAGGGTTTCGCCGCGTTGGTTGGCGACGGCGAGATGCACCTGCCATTCAGGCTGGCGCGCGGTGAAACGCACTTTGCCCTGATCGAGAATGACTTGCAGCGCGGGTTCGGTCTGTTGCGCCCAACTGAGCAAGTGCAACGAAAGCAGCAAGCAAAACAAAACAACGGTACGCGGAATGAGTTTCATCGTGGCTCCTTCAGAAAATAGGTCGGACAGATTCGCAACTTGTCCGAAGGTCATGACACTACGGCCGCTTACGCTATTTGTTGGAGGTGAAAACAGCCGTAACGGGAATCCAGCTAAAAGTTTCGTGAGTCAGTGATCGAGAGCGAGCCATCCGTTCTCTTTCAAGTAAAGCGAGAAACGGAATAGGAAACTCGGTGAAGGCTACTTGCCTAGTTCCGAGGGCAAGATCAGGCAAGTGCCCTTAACCGAGAGTGACAATTGGCATAAATAACAACCGGTATTCGCCCGCAATAAAAATTGTTATCCTGCGACTTATTTTAATTTGACAGAGCAATGTCCACATTATTCCTATTACGCCGAAAAGCGCGGCAGTAAGAATCGAAGTTGTTATCCAGCTACGTGTCGGAGCATAGCGAAAAACTCGCAGGCAAAATAGCTGCCTATTTTGACGAAAACCTGCCGAATTTGACGATGCTTGTCAGTGTTTGTCCTGACTTTCCTTAACACAAGAGTTATATACCACGCCTTTTCCCGACCTCCATTCCCCAATTTCCCCAATTTCGTTAAATGCGCGTCTATTTTTCAAACTCACACCGTCACACTGAAACATGCGTCGCTTCACTCACACACACCAATATTGACGCGCCCCGAAGAGGAGGCGACGCAGGGTGAAAAAGTGAATGTGCGACGTCCGCCTAACTATGAGGCGTCAAGTTTGTCGGCGCACTTTTTCTGATAGGCTTCGAGGGAGCGCAGGTCTACCTGATTTTTTTTGCCGATGCGCACGGCGACGATCAGTTTTTTCTCAACCCAGTATTGAATGGTTCGCCGCGTCACGTTGCAGAGTTGCGCTGCGTAGCGGGAAGAGACGAAACGCTCCTTCCGTTCTTTTACTGACAGTTTTACGAATTCGTCGAATGGGTTGGTTAGTTCGGCTTCGGCGTTGTCTGGAAATTGCGTTGGGTGCGCTGCGGAAACAGCGTCCCAAAGATCATCGTGGGAATGCTTCATGAGGAGCCTCCGTAATGGTGGAATTACTGGTTACCCAGGCTCTTGCGTGTGATGACGGGCGCGAAGAAGCCTTGAGCCGGCACGAAAAACAGAATCGAGTTGGAGAGCTATTCTTTGTTAAGGCTTTGCTCCTGCGTGGCAAACGGGCAGGAGACAAAGACGGTTAATGCCAGAGGACGTGTTTGCTTCCCATGGGATAAGAAGAAGGCATTCCTGAATGAGCGTTGACGAAAGGGTAAATGATTTCCCCTCAGTCCAGCGTTTGAGACTAATCATTTATGGCTAATTTTCAATTTGCGCCTCTGAAATTTTCTTGTTTGAGTTACAAGCGGCAGGTTACACCCGCAGTGAGGAGCGGGGCAATACGTGGAGAGCAAATTTAATGTAGTTGCGTGATTGGCTTTATTGCACGCTGACAAAAAAGCGATCAAACGTTTTCACGCGGCCAATGATTGCTGCGTCGGAGTAGTTTTCCCGCAAGCGTGCGAGCATCGCTTCAGCTTGATTTTCTGCGATGGCGATTAACATCCCGCCTGCGGTTTGCGGATCGAACATGACGCTGGCGATGTTTTGCGTTACATCCGTCTCGAACGTAACGCCGTTGCCTACATAATTACGATTGGTTTTGTCGCCTTGGGTGAGCATTTTGCGCGCGGCGAGTTCGAGCGCACCGGGCAGGATGGGCAGGGAAGCGGCTTCGATTTCAAAAGTAACGCGGCTGCCTTTGGCGAGTTCCCAAGCGTGGCCTAACAAACCGAAACCAGTGATGTCAGTAGCGCCGCGCACGCCGAATTCGCGCATCGCTGCTGCCGCTTGGTTGCCGGCGGTGAGCATGGTTTTCACCGAACGTGCAGCCACTTCCGCCGAAGCTTTCTTGAATTTAATCCCCGTCGAGATAATCCCCGTGCCCAAGGCTTTGGTCAGTATCAATACGTCGCCCGCCTTCGCGCCCGTGTTTGTAGCCACTTCGTCAGGATGTACCAAACCTGTGACCGAATAGCCGAACATGATTTCTTCGCTTTGCACGGAATGTGCGCCGATGAGCGTGACGCCGTGTTCGTTCAGAATCGAAAGCCCGCCGCGCATAATTTCGCCGAGGATTTCAAACGGCACGCCTTTTTTGGGAAAGCACGTAATCGCCAGTGCCGTCACCGGAGTGCCGCCCATCGCCCATACGTCGTTGATCGAATTGAGCGCGGCGATGCGTCCGTAATCGAAGGGGTCGTCCACGATGGGCGTAAAGAAGTCGAGCGTTTGCACCAGCGCCAGATCGTCGCGCAAACGATAGACTCCCGCATCGTCGGCGTTGTCGAAGCCAACCAATACGTTTGGATTGTGTGGTTGTGATGGAAGCCCGCTCAGAACCTGAGCGAGTGCGCCGGGCGCGAGCTTAGACGCTCAACCGGCACAAGCGACCATTTCAGTAAGTCTTTTCGCCATAAAATCAAACTAAAAGCCTATGCAGGGGTTGCACGTATAGGCTTTGCGTGTATAATTCGCCTCGCTTCTACAGAGAGTACATCAATCAACTGCTTCTCCCGCAATGATGGCTCTCCTTTCTTCAAGTTGTTAGCCCACCTTGGTGCCAGCAACGTCGCCTTCACACCGTCCTCCGGTTATCCGAAGTCGAAGTTGCTGGCATTTCTCTTTTTGCGGCAAACCCTTTTACCGTTTGCGAGATTTGTTCGTCAATCCTGATTCCGATATTGTGAGGCGAAAGTTACGCTTGGATAAGCTCTACGTTCTGCCCACGGCCAAGCCTGAGCCGGTCAGCTTATGCACATATCTCGTCTTGCTCTTGCCGTCGTGGTTGAAGCGAATTTGGGCGCGGTGCGTTTGAAAGGCCTCACAATCGGAGCAAGACGAAATCTCGTCGCAATGTTTTGGTTGGGCAGCCGGACTCCGATGTTGTGAGTCTTCCCGGCCGAAAAGTCCTTGTCGCCCGGGGAAAGCGTCATCGTACGATAGGGCAATTTGAGCAGTTGCAGCTTGCGCATTGGTCATTATTTTTTCGAATTCGTCGTAAGAATCTTCGGTTTGGTGAGATAACTGACCGCAAAGTTACTGTCAACTTTTATTTTTGGCAGCAGAGTTTTTTGCAATGAATACGAACACTGGGCAGTGACCTGATTATTTTTTACCTACACATTCTGTTTAACTCAGTCATTAGCTCTAATTGGGTTATTAATTTCTACCTCTCAAAAAGAAATTTCAAGGAAGACGATTTTTCCGCTTGACGGGTTTCGCTTACTGGCGTATATGCCTAACTCGCTACCTACAACAAATCACGCACGGTTGCTCTCCCAGTCGGAAATTTATTAGCTATTCACGGGTGACATTTCGTTCGGGCGAACGGAATTATCATACGAAGGAGAAGACGCCACCTTTATTCGCGCCACCTTTTTCGCTAAGGAGGCTTTTTGGTAGTGGCTCCGTTTTGGGCGCAGCTTTGGCATAACTCAATTTTTGAGAAGCCTAGCACTCACCAAACGTGGGTGGTCTACCTTGGATGAATTGATTTACCATATCCGGTATGAAAACCCCGGATAAAACGCAGCAAACTCCCGAATTAGCGTCACCCAGCGCCTTTTGCTGGAACAAGCAGTGCGCAGATTACGGGCGCGTAGGCGCTCACAACCTGCGGAAGTTCGGTACGACGCGCAAAGGCTGTCAACGGTGGCAATGTAAGACCTGTCTCAAGGTCTGCGCCGCCACCAAAGGCACGGTCTTTCATGGCAAGCAACACGACGAGAAAACGATTATCGAATGCCTGGCGATGTTGGCCGACCGCAATTCGCTGGCCGCCATCCATCGCATCAAAGGCATCAAGGAAGAAACCGTCACCGCCTGGTTGCAGCAGGTCGCGCCGCAGATGGAGCACATAGAAGCAGTCTTGCTGCGCGATCATCAAATCAGTCGCGCGCAACTGGACGCCCTGTGGACTTACGTCGGCCACAAGGGCGAAAAAAAGGGCTTCCCGAAGAGGAAGAACGCGGCACCTTCTGGCGCGGGACGGCGCTCGAAACCGATACGCGGCTGCGCATCGGGCGCGCCATCGGCAAAACCGAAGAAGAAGTCGCACCCGCGTTGATGGCGCAAATCAAAGAGCGTGGGCATGTAATCGCGCACCTGAAAACGTAGAAAAATGAGCAGTGCGTCGGGGTTCCACGGAACGCGGCGTAAAATGGCATAACAGTATCATCGCCGCAGGCGCAGTCTGGAGGTGGCCATTTCTTTTGAGTACGAGGTCGCGCTAAATAGTGAACCCCGGTGGTTTGTCGCAACCGGGGTTTTTCTCTTTCGGCTGCTTACCGCGAACGGCACTCAGCTTCAAACGCATTGATGCGATCGTGCCATTCGCAGGCAGCTTTTGTCTATCTTCCACGAGACGGCTGCGATGTTGGCTACCACGCGGCGGAGGCTTTCCGCCCACGCTTTTGCCGCGCACCTGCTGGCGGAGCGCGCTTCTTTTTGTGTCGCGCGTGTGATCGCGGGCAGCGGTATTGCTGCGCCGCCTGTCGCACGCAAGCGCGGGCGCAACAGCTACGCGCAGCCCGTCAGCGCCATCAACACAGCGACGCCGGACGCCTCGATCATGGGGATCGCCAACGTACCTATCGCCGTCGTTTGGCAGCACGGCAACCTGCTGCGGTAACGCCTCCGCTACCCACTCCGCCAACTCCGCCGAAAGAAAACGTGACGGATCATGCTTCCGCTGTGACAGCGACTGCGGGCAAGCTGCGCGCGTCGGTTTGGGCGTGGCCTGCCATCCCGCAGCCGCGTCTGACGGCGCTCGGCGTACTCGTCTGCCGCTGGTGCGGGCGCGTAGGCCGTTGGCTCACTCCTTTTTTGAATACGAGTTGAATCCATGATCGCA
>JABFSD010000092.1 GCA_013140935.1 Acidobacteriota bacterium | reverse complement strand
CACCGAAGCCATCAACCCGAACAACACTGCGCCGATGAGGACGAAAATGGGTGCTTTGCTTTTCATAAAGATTGTCTCCGCGAAAACGGATGCTGAGCTGTAGCGCGGGTTAGTAACCCGCGCTACACCTCAGTGGGCGTGATGCCACGCCAGTGAAATCAATGTGCCCAGCGTAATCGCTACGCCATAAGGCAGCGTGTGCCGTTTGTCGGCTGGCACGGGGAAGCGCGGAATGCCCGTACCCATCACCATGCCGCCGAAGATCAGCAACACCCGTTCACCCACCACGCGCGCCGTACCCGCATAAAGCGCCATCGCCACCGCCAGCACGCCGCCCGTCATCACCGCAATCGCAAACGTCGGCAACACCAACGGCAACCCCAGCACTGCGCCTAACGCCGCGAAGAGTTTCACGTCGCCTGCGCCCAACGCGCCGAATACGTGCAAGATCAGCATCAGGCCGAAGCCCAACAACATCCCTTGCAGGCTGACGAGCAAACCCGCCATACCTGCAAAGGTGAAATGCAATGCCAAGCCGCTTGCCAGTAAAGGCGCGACCAGCTTGTTGGGAATGCGCCGATAGCGAAGGTCGTAATAGCTAACCAGTAAGGCAGTTAAGCAGCACAACGAGAGTTTTATCGAAAGCGAATTCGTCACATGGGACTCACTTTGTGTCGTAGTCTTAACTTTAAGCTAGGCTTTAACGCCACCAAGGGCTCCAATTAAGTCATTGATTTTGACTTTAATAGCATTGCCCAAGTTCGTAAAAAGGAGAGTTCCTGCCGCAATAACTAATGCTGCTGCAATTGCATATTCTGAAAGCTCAAGCCCGGATTCGTCTTTGAGAAATTTTTTGATCGTATTCATAGTGTCTGTGTTCCTTTCAAAGGTTGAGAAGTGATAGGAGATAACCTGATCGTATGGTGAAGTCAGGGGGAGCAATGCGCCAGCAAAATCAGGCAGTTAATGGGACAGAAAAAGTGGGATAGAAAAAATGCGGCGTCGAGAGAGAGCTTGCCTGCGGCAACCAGTAACTAAATAATCGTAGCTTAAATACACCTCGACTAACTCACCCGGCGGACGTTACGTTACTGAAGCAGGCGATTATTTTCAGACAACGGCGGAAAATAACCCGCCATCGTTTCGGAATAAACCTGCCAGTAGCGCAATTACGCTCAGGCGCTAATAAAAAGAACCGAAACGATCCCGGATACTGCGTTGGGAAAGTAGTGATTACGTCACGTCACGCCCGCCGATATTTCTCAGAGTGGTGGCTGAAATAAGCCGGTACGTTGCGGATAACGAAAATGGTTTAGTAAATGCGCGTTACTTCGCCGCCCAGTGACAGGCGTAACGGCGCGTAGTTCAGTCGCTGTGTGCCAGTGAAAAGGTGTACGTATGATGCGCTGACTCGCAGCTCATCACTTGATGAAGATTCCCACTCGGCACCGTGAACGGGGAAAGTGAATAAAATAGAAGGAAGTAAGTTGAGGCGTTTTATCCAATTCGCAGACGGCCAGATACTACGAATTATCCTTGCTCCAAGTCGGCACTCACACCGCGCTGACAACTTAAGGCTTCGTAACCGAATCGTGTTTGAGTCGCTTTTGAGAAGTAACGAGGTTTAATTACGGGGCAGAAGGTCTCTCGTTACTTTCGGGTGCGGACGTTACACCAAATTAAAATGGCTGACAAGGGACAGTGCCGAATAAAGTAAAAATTACGCGACGCTCAAAAATCATCGTCTTCGCTTTCGGGCAGAATTTCCTGCGCGACTAATTCGCGCCACAATGCCAACACGGGTTCTTCGGCTTGTGCGTTGAGCAAACAATCAGTCACGGGGCCGGGATCGTGTTTGAGTTCGGGGAAGGCTTCGAACAAGACGGCTAAATCACGACGATCCGTCCACGACTTCGGTTTACCGCGCCGTTGGTAATGTGAAATCACTTTACTGGCAATCAATTCGCTGGGGAGCAACACCTGCACATCGGCTACTGTTTGCACGGGCGGCAAGGCAGGTACGGGGCGAACGTCAACCAAATGGCGGTTGCCTTCTTTGCGCAACTGGAAGACGCGATAACCCAGACCTTCACGGATGTTCCGCACACGCACGGCGATGTGAAAGCGTTGGCTGAGATAAGCGCGTAACTCTTCGGCGAAGGCTACGGCGCGGGTTGAAAGCACGTCCACGTCTTCTGTCGTGCGGCGTTCGCGCACATAAGCGTTCACGGCTTGCGCGCCGAACAGCACGGCGTCTTCTCGCCCGCGCAAAAACTCCAACACGGCATTTTGAATCGTAGCCAGTGGCAAAGTCTCATTCATGGCGAACTCCCAAAAGACGGCGGCATCAGCAACAAAAGGCATGCGGTTACTCCTTCAGACAGATGTTTGCTCACGCACCCATTCTCGAAAAGCGCGCAGCGTGGCGCTCTGGCCTTCGGTCAGACTGCGTTCGAGATACTCGAACAAGGCTGCGCCCGTGAGGAAGGGAAAGGCCCGGCTGGTTTCGGCTTCGACATAACCCGCTTCGGTCAGGTGATAGATTTGCAGTTGCTTTTCATCGCAGCGCCAGATTTCGGGTACGCCCAGCTTGGCGTAAATCGGAAAGCGATTGAGCGATTCGCTGGTGATGTCAATCTCGACGGCGATGTCAGGCGGTGGCGGAGGCGTCTGGTCGTCAAAGCGATCTACACCGATGATGCTGGCGGCGTTGGCAAGGTAAAAGCACGTATCCGGTTCTAAACCTGCATCCCAATCTTTGTATTTGTAAGTCGTCGAACCCAGGCTTTCCAACATCATGCCCAGATCAATCGTCAACAAGCGCATAAAGTCCGATAGAAACAGTTTCCATCGTTCGTGAATGGGCAATGGCATATTCACCTCCAGCTTGCCGTGGTCGTAACTGATGCGCGCTTTGTAACCCGCGCCGAGATCGTTGAGTAAGGCTTCATAAGCCGCCCACGGTACGTGATGCAAGATCAGCGTCGCGCCTTCGGGCAAATGGGCGATGGCTTCCTGAATTTCATTGGTGGGTTTTCGTTTTACGGCGACGGTCATTGCGTGCGACTCCTTTCTATGAGTTTAATCGTATCCCAGCCCAAGTTCCTGACTCAGTTGAGTGAGTTCATCCAATGCCGCTAATCGTAGCTGTTTTTCTCGTACTATCTCCACCTGCTCTTCACGCGACTGCCTCAACCATTCGTCTATGTCGTCGTCATCACTGCCATCCGGTGTTGGTCCCAACAATTGCTCAAGAGTGAGTGGACGCTTGCCTTGCTCCAACGCTATTTGCTCAATGCTTTTGCTGCCTTCCTCACGCTCCAAATCACTGGTCAGCACCGCGCGCAGCAAACGACGTTCTGACAAGGGAAGCTGACGGGCTTCGGTCAACACTTGCTCGAAACTTACTTCCATCTGACACCTCCTAAAATCAAATGCGGAGTGAAGAGCATTGCCCTTCACTCCGCATTCTACTTGCGCGAATTGTGCTTTGACTAGGCAGTCGCCGAACTCGCCTGCGTGCCCGTCTCATCGGCAATCGCCGCGTGTGCCGCTGCCAGCAACGCGATGGGTACGCGATAGGGCGAGCAGCTTACGTAATTCATCCCTACCTTGTGGCAGAAGATGACCGATTCGGGATCGCCGCCGTGTTCGCCGCAGATGCCGACTTTGAGATCGGCTTTAGTCGCGCGGCCTTTCTTGATGCCGATGTCAACCAATTGGCCGACGCCGGTTTGGTCGAGGACTTGAAACGGATCGTCGCCGTAAATTTTCGCTTCGACATAAGCGGGCAGGAATTTGCCTGCGTCGTCGCGGCTCAGACCCATCGTCATTTGCGTCAGGTCGTTCGTACCGAAGCTGAAAAACTCCGCGACTTCGGCAATTTGATCGGCGGTGAGCGCGGCACGGGGAACTTCGATCATCGTGCCGACGAGGTAATCAACCGTGACGCCTTCGCGCGCGAAGACTTCAGCGGCGACGCGACGAACTACGTCGGCTTGCAGCTTGAGTTCGGCTACGTTGCCAACGAGCGGAATCATGATTTCGGGCTTCACCGTCTTGCCTTCTTTCTGGACGATGACGGCGGCTTCAAAAATGGCGCGCGCCTGCATCTCGGTGATTTCGGGGTAGATGATTCCGAGACGGCAGCCGCGATGGCCGAGCATCGGGTTGAATTCGTGCAACGATTCAACTTTAGCTTTGGCCTCTTTGAACGGCATTTTGATTTTGAGCGCCAACTCTTTGAGCGTCTTGTCGTCGTTCGGCACGAATTCATGCAGCGGCGGATCGAGCGT